>CAYVUV010000369.1:0-3212 GCA_964455095.1 uncultured Binatia bacterium (SeqCode) | reverse complement strand
GTTCGCCAGCGTCTTGCTCAAGCTGATCAGCCCCGCCTTGGCGGCGTTGTAGTGGCAGACGACGACGTCGGGCTGGTGTCCCGACGTCGAGCCGATGTTGACGATGCGCCCGCCGCGCTGGCGTTGCATGTGCGGGATCGCGGCGCGCGCGCAGCGCACGGCGCTCATGAGGTTGAGATCGAACGCCTGCTGCCAGTGCTCGTCGCCCAGTGCCATGAAGCCGCCCGGTCCCGGCGCCCCGCCGGCGTTGTTGACCAGGATGTCGAGCCGCCCGAAGCGACCCACCGCGGCTTCGATGACCGCGCTGCATCCCGGCGCGGTGGCCGCATCGCTCGCCACCGTTGCGACCGTCGCCCCCATCGCGCGCAACTGCGCTTCGGCCGCCTGCAATCGCTCGCGGTGTCGCGCACTGATCACAACCGCCGCCCCTTCGCGCGCCAACGCCTCGGCGATGGCCAAGCCGATGCCTGCGCTGGCGCCGGTCACCACCGCGACTTTCCCCTGCAGACCGAGCTCCATCGCTCAGTCGCCGCCCAGATGCGCCCCGCCGTCGGCGTAGAAGGTGTGGCCGGTGATGTAGCGCGACTCGTCCGAGGCCAGGAAGATGGCCATCGGCGCGATGTCGGCCAGCGGATCGCCGAGCCGGCCGATCGGCCGCTTGGCCATCATCTGCGCGAAGCGCGCGGGGTCGCGGTCGGCGAACTCCTGGCCGCGCTTGCTGAGCGCGGCGGGTGCGATGCAGTTGACCAGGATGTCGAGCGGGCCCCACTCGCGCGCCGCCGTGCGCGACAGACCGAGGATGGCGAGCTTGGTGGCGTTGTAGGGGCCGAGACCCGGATCGCCGCGCTCGGCGGCGAGCGAGACGAAGTTGATGATGCGGCCGCCGCGGCCCTTCATGTGCGGAAACGCCGCCTGCATCGCCCACAGAATGCCCTTCGCGCCGGTGGTGAAGACATGGTCGAGCTGCGCCTCCGTCACCTCTTCGAGCGGCGTGTGCGGCGCGTAGCCCTGCGCGTTGTTGACCAGCACGTCGAGCGGGCCGAGCTGGCGCACCGTCTCGGCGATCATGCGCTCGACATCGGCGCGCACACCCATGTCGACGGCAATGCCGGCCGCCGTACCGCCTGCGGCGCGGATCTCCGCCACCGTCCGCTCCATGCGGTGCGCCTTGAGCTCGGCCACCATCACCTTCGCCCCCTCGCGCGCGTAGGCAATGGCGATGGCGTGGCCGATCCCCTGCCCCGCCCCGGTGACGATCGCGACCTTGTCCTGCAGGCGCATGCGCGACCTATACGTCGATCGCGCGCAGGCTTTCAATGCGGGCGCGTGCGCCGGCCCCCTCCTTTCTCCTACTCCCCCTCCTTTCCAAGGAGGGGGCCGGGGGGAGGTCGATTCCGACCATGCGGAAAAACCAACTTTACGCTCCGGACGAATTGCCTTGGCGGGAAGCGACCTCCCCTGGCCCCTCCTTGGAAAGGAGGGGGACCGGATTCTACTTCGCGCCTTCGTGCGAGGTCGTCTTTTCCTGCGGCCTGTCCTGCAAGCGCATCGTCAATGCGATGCGTTTGCGCGCCAGATCGACGCTCACCACCTTCACCCGCACGACGTCGCCGGCGCGCACCACTTCGCGCGGGTCCTTGACGAACTTGTCGGCCAGCGCCGAGATGTGCACCAGACCGTCCTGGTGCACGCCGACGTCGACGAAGGCGCCGAAGTTGGTGACGTTGCTGACCACGCCCTCGAGGATCATGCCGGGCTGCAGGTCGGTCAGCGCGTTGACGCCTTCCTTGAACGTCGCGGTCTTGAACTGCGGGCGCGGGTCGCGGCCGGGCTTCTCCAGCTCGGCGAGAATGTCGCGCACGGTCGGCTCGCCGAACGAATCGTCGGCGAAGTCCTTCGGGTTCAGGCTGCTCAAGAAGGCGCTGTCGCCGATGATCTGACCCATGGCGCGCCCGCTGTGGCTGAGAATGCGCTCGACCAGCGGGTAGGCTTCCGGATGCACGGCCGAGGCATCGAGCGGCTGCTCGCCGTCGCGGATGCGCAGGAATCCGGCCGCCTGTTCGAAGGCCTTGTCGCCCAGGCGCGGGACTTTCATCAGCTGGCGGCGATTGCGAAACGGACCGTGCGCGTCGCGGTGCGCGACGACGTTGGCCGCCAGCGTTGCGTGCAGACCCGAGACACGGGCGAGCAGTGCGGTCGAGGCCGTGTTCACGTCGACGCCGACGGCGTTGACGCAGTCCTCCACCACCGCGTCGAGCGCGCCGGCGAGCTGCGCCTGGCCGACGTCGTGTTGATACTGCCCAACGCCGATCGACTGCGGATCGATCTTGACCAGCTCGGCGAGCGGATCCTGCAGCCGGCGGGCGATGGAGACCGCGCCGCGCAGCGACACATCGAGCTCCGGGAGCTCCTTGGACGCGAACGCCGAGGCCGAGTAAACCGACGCGCCCGCTTCGCTGACCATCACCTTGGTCAGCGGCAGGGCCGGATGGCGCCGCATGAGCTCGCCGACCAGCTGGTCGGTTTCGCGCGAGGCGGTGCCGTTGCCGATGGCGACGAGCTCGACGTGAAACTGCTCGGCGAGGCGCGCCAGCTCGTGCAGCGCGCCGTCCCAGTCGTTGCGCGGCGCGTGCGGATAGATCGTCGACGTCGCCAGCACCTTGCCGGTGCCGTCGACTACGGCGACCTTCACACCGGTGCGCAGGCCGGGGTCGAGTCCGAGCGTGGTGCGCGAGCCGGCCGGGGCGGCCAACAAGAGGTCGCGCAGGTTGCGGCCGAAGACGCGGATCGCCTCCTCCTCGGCGCGCTCGCGCAGCCGATTCGTCAGGTCGAGCGCCAGGTGCGGCTGCAGCTTGCCGCGCCATGCCAGGCGCACGCTCTCGTTCAACCATGCGTCAGCCGGGCGCCCGGCGTGGCGGATGCCGAAGTGCGCGGCGATCATCCGCTCCGCCGCGCTCGGCTCTGCGGCGGCGCGCTCGTCGTCTTCCGGCAGCACCAGCGACTGGCGCAGGACCTTCTCGTTCATGCCGCGAAACAGCGCCAGAGCGCGGTGCGACGGGACGTTCTTGATCGGCTCGGAGTAAGCGAAGTAGTCGGAGAACTTGGCGCCTTCCGCCTCCTTGCCGCCGACGACCTTGGACGTCAGCAGCCCACGTTCCCACAACTGCTCGCGCAGCCGGCCGACCAATGCGGGCTGCTCGGCAAAGTGGTCC
>CAYVUV010000368.1:0-15447 GCA_964455095.1 uncultured Binatia bacterium (SeqCode) | reverse complement strand
GCCCTGCTCCTGGCCCAGCCGGCGAGCGCGGTGTTCTCGTTCCGCATGCTCAACGTCGGCAAGTTCGCCCAGCTGGAGAACACCGGCGATCCGAACACCAGCGGCGGCGCCTTCCGCGTGCGCCGCGACGGCGCGCTGCAGCCCCTGCTGGTGCCGGCATGCCCGGCGGTCTCGCGCGTCGACGTTTCGGCGTACCTCCAATCGACCTACCGCAACGCCGTGCTCGCGACCCAGACCCTCGACTGCGCGAAGTGGCACTTCAGCCGCGGCGCCTGGCGCTACGAGGATACCACCGGCCCGGTTCGCTCGGTGCGCTACGGCAGGAACGGGCTGCGCATCCAGGTCGGCGGTCCCGGCTACACGCCGATCGACGGCCCGGTCGGCTACATCCAGGCGCAGTTGGTGATCGACGACGTGGCGCTGCGGGCCCGCCACCACAACTTCGAGCTCAACGACGCGCAGATCGTGCGCACGCGCCGGCCGTCACGCGTCGGCGCGCTCGGCGAGGCGGGGTTCTGGGACGTCCTCAACCAGGTCGATCACTCAGAAGCCCACCAGCAGGCGACGCTCGCGCTGCTCGACAAGGCCGCCCGCCGCGACCGTCAGGATGGCCGCTCGCGCTTCCTGATCGCCATGCTGCACCTCTACCGCTTCGGCCAGCAGGTGGTGACGTATGACAACGTCAGCGCGGCGGCGCGTGCCGACGCCCACGCCGCGGTGCAATGGTTCGACGAAGCCCTGCCGCTGCTCTGGAACAGCGCCACGCTGACCGGCGACTCGCGCGTCATCGGCTTCGTCGGCGCCGCCAAGTTCGCCCTCGGCGTCATCGAGAACGACGCCGCCCTGCAGGCGGAGGCGCTGCAGATCCTCGACGTCGCCCTGCAGGTCAATGCGTTCTTCAACGTCTTCGACCTCATCCCGGTCATCCAGACACTGCCGCCGAATGATCCCCGCTTCGCCGCCGCGTACAACCACGTGATCTCCTACCTCGAGAACCCGGAGACCCTTGCCTGCGTCGGCACGCAGCCGGAGTTGTGCGCCAACGCCGGCATGGCGCCGTCGAACATCTCCGGCTCGCTCACCCTGTTCGGCGACATGTACGCCAAGGGCGGCAACGTGGCCAACGCCACGCAGTGGTACACGCTGGCCAACGCCCTGACGCCGGCCACCTGGCCGTTCAAGCCGATCCTGACGGCGCGTCTCGCCGACGTCGCCGGCCGTGTCGCGCTCTACCAGGATGCCGATCCGACCAACGACCCGCCGATCATCGGCGCCGGGGCGGAGAATTGCGCCGTCTGTCACACTCGTCCGTGAGGAGCAGTTTCAGCGCGTGTTCATGAGAACGCGAAGCCACCGCGCGCCCTGAGGCTTTGCCCAGCAATTCCCACTCAGGCGTGCCACGGACGACGTGGAGAATCACGAAACCGCGAAAGAGCGAAAGCACGAAAGAGACATTCAGACATTTCAACCCTCCGGATCAGGGTGTCGTGTTTTCGTACTGTCGCGCTTTCGTGATTTTCTGACGAGGGCATTGTTGGGCAAAGCTCCCTGAGGAGGAGCCCAAGCCGGCTCCTCCTCAGAGCGGTTGGGGGTCTCTCATGAGATCAATCCCCCAACCGCTCACCAAGGTTGCCTTCAGGCGCGGATCTCGAAGACGGCGTTGAAGGGTGTTTCCGTCGCGCGCCGGAACTGGCTGAAGCCCGCGCGGCTGGCGACCTCGCGGATTTTCCCCTCGCCCGCCTGCGCGCCCAGGGCCGCGCCGACCTCCTGGGAAAGCGAAGCCTGCGTGCAGACCAGCGTCGACACCGAGTAGAACAGGCGCCCGACCGGGTTGAGGTTGTTCTCCACCTCGTCGGCGGCGTTGGGCTCCACCACCATCCACGTGCCGTTCGGCGCCAACGCCTGGCGCGCGTGGCTGGCGGCACCGATTGGATCGCCCATGTCGTGCAGGCAATCGAAGCACCCGATCAGGTCGTACGTGCCCGGGTAGTTTTTCGCCGAGGCGGTCTCGAAACGCACCCGGTCGCCGACGCCTGCCTCCCTGGCCCGTTCGCGCGCGCGCTCGATCGAGGCCGGGTGATAGTCGAAACCGACGAAGCGCGAGCGCGGAAACGCCTTTGCCATGATGATCGTCGAGGCGCCGTAGCCACAGCCGACGTCGGCAACATGGGCACCGCTGTCGAGCCGCGCCGCGACACCGTCGAGGGCGGGAATCCACGACTGCACCAGGTGATTCTCGTAGCCCGGACGGAAGAAGCGCTCCGTGCCCTCGAACAGATCGCTGTGGTGCTCGTGCCAGCCCAGCCCCTTGCCGCTGCGAAACGCCTCGGCCACCTTCGGCGTCGCCATGATCGCCGCCACCATGCCCTGGAAGCCGCCGGCGACGAAGGCCGGGCTGTCTTCCTGCGTCAGCGCCACGGCATGCTCGGCCGGCAACGTGTACCGGCGCGTCGCCGCGTCGTAGGTCACGTACCCGGCCGCGGCCTGGGCGGACAGCCACTCGCGCAAACTGCGCTCGGTCGTCCCGGTGCGCTCGGCCAACTCCGCCGGCGTCACCGCTCCGGCCCCGGCCATCGCTTTGTAGAGCCCGAGCTTGTCGCCGATCACCACCAATGAGGCGGTCAGCGCCGAGCCGAGATCGCCAAGTGCCTTGTGCACGAACTCCTGAACCTTGTCTTCCTGAATCATCCTTCACGCCCTCCTTCTGGGGTTGTTCGTTGGGTTGTTCAGCGTGTAAAGGCACGATGCGTACCAGGCCGCCGCTGCAGCGGCATGCAGGGCTCTGCGACGGTCGCCTGGTCGCGCAACTGGCTCATGGGCCAGAAGTGGTCTATGGATTGGGCCACAGCGACCGATCGCCGAACCCGAAATGCCAGCCAGCCCGGAAATTCTCGGAACATCTAAGGAAATCGCAGCCTTGCGGGATCAACTTCGCCGGCTGGCTGCGTTCGACGCGCCCGGCAGCCCGCATGTGCCGACGGTGCTCCTCGAGGGCGAGACCGGCACGGGCAAGGGGCTGATCGCCCGGCAGATGCACGCCAGCGGACCGCGCGCCGCCGGCCCGTTCATCGATGTGAACTGCGCCGCCATCCCCGAGGCCATGCTCGAAGCGGAGCTGTTCGGCTTTGAAGCCGGGGCCTTCACCGACGCCAAGAAGGCCAAGCCGGGGCTCTTCGAGGTCGCCTCGGGCGGCACCCTCTTCCTCGACGAGATCGACGCGCTCTCGCCGCCGGTGCAGAGCAAGGTGCTGAAGGCGATCGAGGACAAGCTGGTCCGCCGCCTCGGCGCCGTCGAAGGGCACGTCATCGACGCCAAGCTGGTCGCGGCCACGCAGCGCGATCTCGAAGGGCTGGTCGAGCGCGGAATCTTTCGCGCCGATCTCTACCACCGCCTGGCGGTGCTGGTACTGCGTGTGCCGCCGCTGCGCGAGCGCGGCGACGACGCGGTCGCATTGGCGCAGCACTACATCGACCTGTTCTCGCGCGCCCACGGCCTCGAAGCGAAACGGCTCTCGGCCGACGCGCACGCCTGGCTGACCACGTATGCCTGGCCCGGCAACGTGCGCGAGCTCGCCCATCTGATGGAGCGCATCACCTTTCTCTGCACCGAGCGCGACGTCGACCGCCGCATGCTCGAAGAGTACTGCATGCGCGCGCCGGCGCGCGCGCCGGATCGGGCCGCGATCGCGTCGCCCGCCGCGACCCCGCCGGGCGACGCGGAGGCCGAACAGATTGCGGCCGCGCTGCGCACCACGGGCGGCAACGTCGCCCGTGCCGCGCGCCTGCTCGGCATCGGGCGCAACGCACTCCGCTACCGCATGCGCCGCGCCCAGATCGAACCCCCGGCGTCCGAGCCCGTTGCCGCGCCCGCCGCGCCGTCATCGCTGCCGCCCGCCCCGCCGCGCGAGGCGTCGCTCGCTCGCCTCCCGTCATGGGAGCAAAAACCCGTCGCGGTGCTGGTCCTCACCCTCAGCTCCCCGGCGCCAGACGCGAGCGCCGCGGGCTACGAGCCCTGGACCGCGGCGCACCACTGGCAGCGCGCCGTGGTCGATCGCATCGCCGGCTTCGGCGGCAGCCTGCTGCAGCAATCGCCGGGGCGGCTCACCGCCGTCTTCGGTGTACCGCGGGCGCTCGAGCAGCTGCCCGTGCGCGCCGTGCAGGCCGCCCTGGCCATCGAACGCGCCCTGGCCTCCGGGGGCGGGCCGCGGCCGGAGATGCGCGCCGCCGTGCATACCGGCGAGGTTACCGTCGACATGCACGCGGCCGATCCCCTCGCCCGCCTGCTCCCCGTCGGCGAAGTCTTCGCGCTGCCCGAACGCCTGCTCGGACACGCCGGCGCCGGCGAGGTGCTGGTCTCGCCCCACGCCGCCCGCCGGGTCGAACGCAGCTGCGCGCTACAGCCGCGCGCGTTGCAGCTGGGGCCCGAACCGTCCGATCGCCTCACCGCGTATCGCGCCGCCGCGCCGCGCTCGACCGCACCGCCGCCGCGCGCCGCCGGCGATCGCGGCCCGACTCGCTTCGTCGGACGCGCGCGCGAGGTCGACCTGCTGCTCGACGCCTTCGAGCGCACCGCCGCCGGCCACGGCCAGGTGGTCTTCGTGGCGGGCGAGGCAGGCATCGGAAAATCGCGCCTCATCGCCGAGCTGCGGGCGCGCCTCGACGGACGCCCGCATGTCTGGATCGAGGGCCGCTGCGCCTCGTACGGCACCGGCACCCCGTTCCTGCCCCTGATCGACGGGCTGCGGCGCTACCTCGGCATCGACGACGAGGACGACGACGCCAGCGCCAGCGCCAAGATCGCCGCCGAGGTCGGTCGGCTCGGGGAAGAACTGACCTGGACGATTCCGTTCGTGCAACAGATCCTGTCGCTGCGCGTCGGCGACGCGGCGGTGAGCGAGCTCGACTCGGCGAGTCGCCGCAGCGAGCTCTTCCGCGCCCTGCGCGCGCTGACGCTGCGCCTGGCGGAGCTCGATCCGGTCGTCGCGGTGATCGAGGATCTGCACTGGATCGACCCCGCCAGCGAGGAGTACCTCGCCTTTCTCGGCGACGCCATCCCGACCACCCGGGTGATGGTCGTGCTGACGCACCGCACCGGCTATGCGCAGCCGTTCGGCGACCGCAGCTTCCACCAACGCGCCACGCTCGTGCCGCTCGACGGGCGCGAGATCAGCGCCATGACCGGCTCGGTGCTGGGCGTCGCGGAGGTCCCCGAGGCGCTGCACGCGCTGATCGCCGCCAAAGCCGACGGCAACCCCTTCTTCGTCGAGGAGATCACGCGCTCGCTGCTCGAGGACGGCTCATTGCGCCGCACCGACAACCGCGTCGAGCTGGCCCGCGATCTGGCCGAGATCTCGGTGCCGGATTCGATTCAGGACGTGCTGATGGCGCGTATCGACCGCCTGGCCGAGGCGTCGCGGCACGCCATCCAGGTCGCCTCCGTGATCGGCCGCGAGTTCGCGCTGCGCCTGCTGGCGCGCATCAGCGAGGGCGGCGACCATATCCGCACCCAGGTCGACGAGTTGCGCCAGGTCGAGTTGATCTACGAGAAAGCCGCCGATCCCGAGCTCGCCTACATGTTCAAGCACGCGCTGACGCACGACGTGGCCTACGAAAGCGTCGTGCGCGACCGCCGCCGCTCGCTGCACAGCACCATCGGCCTGGCGATCGAAGAGCTCTACGCCGACCGGCTGCCCGAGCACTACGAGACGCTCGCCCACCACTTCGCCCGCGCCGAGGACTGGCCGCGCGCGCTGCTCTATCACGAGCGCGCGGCCGAGAAGGCGGCGGCCACCTACGCCAATCGGGCCGTGGTCGAGCACTGCCGGCGCGCGCTCGACATCGCCGCGCGTGTCGGCGCCGAGCGGCCGGAGCGGCGTCAGCCGCTGAACGAACGACTCGCGCGCGCCCTCTTCCTGCTCAGCGCCTTCGCCGACTCGGGCCGCGCCTACGAGGCGGCCGCTGCCGACGCGCTGCAAGACGCGCAGCGCTCGCGGCTGCTCTGTGCGGCGGGGTACAGCTATTTCTGGGGGCACCGCTACGACGAGGCCACGCGCTGCCTCGACGCCGCGACCGCACTGGCCGCCGACGCACCGGTCGCGCGGGCGCGTGTACAGGTCGCGCGCAGCTTCGGCCGCGTCGTGCACGGTGCCGACGTCGGCGAGCTGCAACGCGACGGCCGCGCGGCGCTCGAAGTCTGCGTGCGCTACGGCGACCGCGAAGCCGAGGCCTTCGTCAGCGTTCACCTCTTCCAGGCCGCCGAGTGGGAGAGCCGCTTCAGCGCGGTGCTCCCCGCGGCCGAACGCGCCATCGCGCTCGGCCGCGAACTGCGCACGCCCGAGCACGTCGTCTTCGCCACCTGGTTTCTCGGCAAAGCGCGCTGCTGCACCGGCGACTTCGGCGGCGCGCTCGCGCTGCTGCTCGAGGCCTGCGACCTGTGCGAGCGCATCGGCGACCGCGCCTGGCGCAGCCGCATCCTCAATACGCTGGGCTGGTGCTACGCCGAGATCGGCGCGGTCGACCGCGCGCGCGAGCACAACCAGCGCGCCCACGCCCTGGCGCGCGAGATCGGCGATCCGGAAATCCTCGCCAACGCGGCGATCAACCTGGCCTTCAATCACCTCGCGCTCGGCCAGCGCGACGAAGCGCTCGAACATCTCGAACCCATCGAGGCCGCGCTCAGCCGCGCCGGCGATCCGTGGATGCGCTGGCGCTACGCCCTGCACGCGCTGCACGTGCGGGCCGAGGTCGAGCTGAGCCGCGGCGAGCCCGACAAAGCCCTCGCCGCGCTCGCGGCCGAGATCGAGGGCGCGCGACGCCACCGCGTCCCCAAGCTCGAAGCGCGCGCCCTCCTCGCCCGGGGGGCGGCGCTGCTCGCCGCCGATCGCCGCGTCGAGACAGACGCCGCCGCCCGCGCCGCGCTCTCGATGGCCGAGGACATCGGCTATCGGCGCGGCGTCTGGCGAGCGCACCGACTGCTCGCCGACCTCGAACATCGCGCCGGCCACACCGCGCCCGCGGCCGCCCACGCAGCCGCTGCCCTCGGCGTGGCAAGGCTCGCCGCGGCAACCCTCACCGAGCCCGATTTGCGCCGCCACATCCTCGCCGCGGTGAGCCGCGAGTAGCCGCGGCGGGCTTCAGACTTCAGACTTGAGGCTTAAAGACTTGAGACTTCGAGCGAAGCTTGAAGCCTGGAGCCTGGAGCCCGAAGCCTGGAGCCTGAAGCCTGAAACCCCGCGCGCTCACCCCTCCTTGAAGGCGCGGCGGAAGTGCCTGCCGACACCGGCGGCCGTGCGGCGCACATCGGCGAGCATGGCGTCGGCCGACTCCTTGACGTCGTTCCACGACTCGCCGGCAGCGGCCGACAGGCGCTTCAACAGACGGCCAGCCTCGCGCTGCTTCGTCTTCAGGTCCTTGAGCTGCACGCGCGCCTCGGCGCGCAGCGCGCGCACCTGACGGCGGGCGTCGCCCTCGATCTTCTTCTCGGCGCGCACCAGACCGGCGCGCAGATCGGCGATCGATGCGTCGAGATGCTTGACGCCCTTGCGCATCTCCGCCACCGCCGCGCGCGCTTCGCGCGGCATCGCGGCGCGCTTTGTCGCGGCGGTGCGCCGCGGCCGCGCTGCAGCTCGCTTCTTGGTTGCCTTGGCCATAACGTCCTCCCTGTAGTGGTTGAGGTCCGCGCTCATCGCACTCCAAAATCCCGGCCAGCCGAGTACAACTCGCGCGGCAGGCGCTTGCGCGGCGAAGTTTCGCGAACCTGGGAATGAAACGTGGAACCACCTCGCGCGGCATCAACCCGATGCCTGGGCAATCTCGCGCTGCGCCACGGCGAGCGCGGTGGTATCGACGCGATAGCGAGACCCGGTCAGCGCGGCGGCGACGGCGGCGGCGTAGGCCGGGTCGTGGAAATGCGCCGTGAGGCGCGGCGAGAGCGGAAAGACCTGGTAACCGGGCTGCCACCGCACCACCTGCTCGTCCGCGTCGCGCGCGCACCACGCGGCCACCGCGATGCTCGCGTCACTCAGCGGCAGCGCCGCCACGTCGCGCTGCAGCGCCTCGAAGCGGCCCTCCTCGGCGCCGTCGAGGAACAGGAACAGCCGCGAGCGGTGGAAGATGACCGCATCGTGGAAGTACTTCGGCTGGCAGGCAACGCCGTCGGCGGCGAGATCCGCGGCGATGCGCACGACGACGCGGAAGGCGCGCCGCAGCGCGCCGAGGCCGGGATGCTGCTGCAGCGGCAGGCGCGGCCGCAGCGAGGCGAACTGCGCCGTCGGATCCTCCTCGCGCACCCAATGCACCAGCACCAGATCGAGCCCTTCGCCCCCCGGCGCGGTGCTGGCAACGCTGATGCGGCGCAGGCAGGCGTCGAGCAGCCAATGGCGGCGCCCGTCTTTCTCGGCGCTGAGCCGTATGTGCGGCAGGACGAGGCCGGCTTCGGCCAGCGCCACCGCGCCGTGCTCGAACCCCTTGGCGCGCAGCGCTTCGAACACGCCGGCTTCGTCGAAGAAGCGCTGCAGATCGGCGGCGTCGTAGCGCCCGAACAGCCGGCTCATGCCGCCGCCGCATCGGCCAGCAGGGCGCGATAGAAATTGAAATGGATGCGCCAGCTCGTCGGCCCGTAGCCGCCGGCGGTGACCACCACCAGCGGCAGCCCGCGCGCGCGCACCGCGTCGGACACAAAGCGGTCGCGCGCCAGCATGCCGGCCTCGCTGAGGTCGAAGTCGCCCAGGCGGTCCTCGATGAACGGATCGCTGCCGGCGACATAGAAGACGAACTCGGGCTGAAAGGCGGCCAGAATGGCCGGCAGATGGTGCTGCAGCGCCGCGAGGTAGTGCGCGTCGTCGGTGTGCGACGGCAGCTCGACGTCGAGGTTGTTGCGCTTGGTCAGCCAGCACCAGTTGTTGGCGTGCATCGAGAAGGTGAAGACCGACTCGTCGGCGGCGAAGATCTCGGCGTTGCCATTGCCGTGATGGTAGTCGAGGTCGACGATCAACACGCGCGCCACCTGCTCGTCGCGCTGCAGGCGGCGGATGGCGATAGCGACGTCGGCGATGGCGCAGAAGCCCTCCGCCTTGTCCGCCTGGGCGTGGTGATAGCCGCCGGCGAGGTTGAGGCCGATGCCGCGCGCGGCCGCGGCCGCGCGGGCCGCGGCCAGTGTGCCGCCGGCAGCGTAGAGGAACGGCGTCAGCAGACGCTCGTCCCAGGGGTGAGAGGGATCGAGGAACAGCAAGCGGGCCAGGGTCGCCGGCACGCGGATGCTGGCCAGATACGCGGCGCCGTGCACCAGGCGCAGGTCGTCGTCGCCGAGCGCCGCCGGCGCGACGATCTCCTCCGCCGCCGCCGCGCCGCACTGCACCAGGCCATCGCGAATGCGCTGCGCGCGCAGCACGTCGAACGTCTCGCGCATGCCCTGCTCCAGGACGTCGATGACATACTCGGGCCGGTAGTAGAGCCGCGGCCGCGCGAGAAGGCCGCTGGAATCAGCGCGGGGCGCATGGTCCATGAGCGCGGTCTCACAGGCCGAAGGGATAGGTCTCCGGCACGCCGTGCGGTTGCAGGTGGTCGAGCGGCGTCACGGCGCGCGTCTCGTCGAACCAGATGTACTCGTCGAACTGCTCGGGCAAGACGGCCTGGAAGTAGTGGCTCGCCAGCTCGGTCTCGGGCCGATAGATGACGCCGATGGCGCGCTCCAAACGCGCGGCGGTGAGCTCGTCGCGCAGCGCCGGGCGGCGCGGCTGGCGCAGGGCCAGCAGAAAGGCCTCGACTGAGGCGTCGTGGCACAGGCGCTCGTAGCTCTCGGAGTGCGCCGGCCGCACGTGCTTCACCTCCAGCGGCCCGCCCCAATCGGTCGCCGCGGCGACCGTGCCGTGGTCGGTGCCGAAGCCGACCAGATACGCCGCGGCCCCGAAGGCGGCGCGCGCCAGCTGGCCGACGTTGTGCTCACCGCGCGCGCCCATCTCGGTCGCCGCGGCGTTGCCGACGTGCGAGTTGTGCTCCCAGACCACCGCCTTGGCGTCGGGTCCGCGGAAGGCGAGCAGCACCTGCAAGGTCTCGAACATGTGCTGATCGCGCAGGTTCCACGACTCGCGCGAGCCGTAGTACATGGCCCGGTAGTAGCGCTCGGCAGCAGCCACCAGGCGGGCGTTCTGCAGCGCGTCGAGAAAGCGCTCGCCGTCGCGCTGCTGGTAGGCGAGGCGCCGGTCGAGCAGGTCGCGCAGCATGGCCACGACTTGCTCTTCGCAGGCGCGATAGCCGGCGGTGACCACGGCGCGCCCGTACGCCGCCGGATCGCCCTGCCACGGCGTCAAGCCGCCGTAGCGGACGCGCGCCACTTTGGCGGCGGCGGGGTCGACGTCGTCGAGATAGCGCAGCACGGCGTCGATCGACGTGTAGAGGCTGTACAGGTCGAGCCCGTGGAAGCCGACGCGGCGTTCGGGCGCTTCGACGCCGCCGTTGTGGGCGCGCAGCCAGTGGGTGAACTCCTCGACCTCGCGGTTGCGCCACATCCAAGTCGGGAAGCGCGTGAACGCCGCTCCCGGCGCCGGCGGGCCGGGCAAGTGACGGGCGTAGTGATCGACGCGCGCCGCGTCGGGCCAGTCGGCCTCGACCGCGACGAGCGTGAAGCCGCGGTGCAGGATGAGCTCGCGCGTGATGCGCGCCCGCATGCGATAGAACTCCGACGTGCCGTGTGTCGCCTCGCCGAGCAGGACGACGCGCGCGTCGCCGATGCGCTCGAGCAGCGCCTCGAGCCCGTCGTGCTCGATATCGCCGAGCGGCTCGGCGGCCTCGCGCACCAGCTTCGCCACCGTCTCCGGGCGGCTGGCCCGGCGCGGCCCCGGCGCGATCGGCGGCGGCGGCTCGTCCGCCCAGCCTTGCGCGCCGATCAGCGGCACGAAGCACACGCCGCCGAGCTCCTCGCGCACGAACCCCGCGGCCGTGCGCCGCACGCGCACCAGTTCCTGTGTGCGCGACGTCGCGCCGACCGGGATCACCAGTCGTCCGCCAACCGTCAGTTGGTCGAGCAGGGCCGGCGGGACCTGCGGTCCGCCGGCCGCGACGACGATGGCATCGTACGGCGCGTGCGCCGCCCAGCCGAGCGTGCCGTCGCCGTGCCGCACGTGTACGTTGTGGTAGCCGAGGGTGGCCAGGCGACGCGCCGCCAGCTCCGCCAGCTCGGCGTGCCGTTCTACGGTGTACACCTCGGCGGCGACCCGGCTCAGCACCGCCGCCGCGTAGCCCGAGCCGGTGCCGATCTCGAGCACGCGCTCGCGCGGCGCCAGCTCGAGCGCGGCGGTCATCAGCGCGACGACGTAGGGCTGCGAGATGGTCTGGCCGGCCTCGATCGGCAGCGGCGCGTCTTCATAGGCGAACTCGGCCAGCTCGTTCGGCAGGAAGGCTTCGCGCGGCACCTCGCGCATGGCCGCGAGCACGGCCGCGTCGCGAATGCCACGCGACACCAGGTGTCGCTCGACCATGCGCCGGCGCGGCTCGATGCTCAGGTCCATGCAGCACACCTACGTGCGGTGCGTGGCCTCGCGCGCCTCGGCGCACGGCCGGCAGAGCGTCGCCGTCGGCATGGCCTGCTGGCGCGCCAACGGGATCGTCTCGCCGCAGGCCTCGCAGAGGCCGTACTCGCCGCGCCGCATCCGCACCAGCGCCTTTTCGATGGCCGCCAGCTCGTCGCGGTCGTGCTCGTCGAGGCGTTCGAGCACGCCGGCCAGCGACTGCTCCTGGCCCTCTTCGAGCACCTCCGGCTCGACGTTGGTCTGCAGCCAGTCCAGATCGTCCTCCAAACGGGCGACCTGACGGATCACCTGCCGCCGCCGCGCCAGGAGCACGGGCTCGAGGGCTGTGCGCCGAGCCGCCGCGTCAGATGCCTTGTTCATCATCGCCTCCCATCTTTCACTTGGCCTGGATCGAACCCAGGTAGTCGGTGATCAGCACCACCTTGGTGCGCGCCACCGTCTCGCGGTCGAGCGCCGGCCCCTCCTCGGCGGTGAGGATGTCACCCCACACCGGCATGTTGGGATCGCCGTGCGCGCGCATGGTCTCGCGACCGTCGATGGTCGCCCTGACATCGGCGACCTTGAACGTGCCGCCGGCCTTCTTGGCCAACTGCGTCAGGTCGGTCGGCATCGGGCGCATGAGCTGCGAGACGACCCCGTCGCCCTTGCCCTTCTCGCCGTGACAGGCGCTGCAGTAGCGCAGGTACAGCTTGTTGCCCTGCTCCACGTCGCACGGCTGTGCGGCCGGCGGTTGCGCCTCGCCCGCCCACGCCAGCGCGGGTGAGAGCAGCAGCGCGGCGAACCCCATGAAGAACGAACGGCTGAATGCGACAGCAGTCATCATGACCCTCCGAGGTTGGTTGCCCCACCCAGCCCGCAATTAGTCTGCCAGGCCAGTTCGGCCGCACCCCGCCTCTACGACCGCGGCAGGATTCCCAGATGCGGGAAGCGGATCGGTTGGCGATCGGAAATGCTGGACGTCGCGCGCGCCCGGTCCGCCCCTGCAGACGGGGCGCGTTACTCCTCGTCGCTGGCCGCCACGCCGAGCCCGATGCCGAGCTCCTCGATCTTGCGGTAGAGCGACGACAGCGACAGGCCCAGCCGTTCGGCAGCGGCCCGCTTGTCGTTGTCGGCCTTGGCGAGCACCGACTGGATGTGCGCCTTCTCGTAGGCCCGCATCGCGTCGCGCAGGCCCTCGGTGGTGGCCAGCGGCAGGTCGGCGCTGCTGCGCACGGCGCGCGGCAGGTCGTTGACCGTCAGCCAATCACCGTCGCCGAGAATCATCGAGTGCTCGATCAGGTTGTCGAGCTCGCGCACGT
The DNA here is from genome assembly GCA_964455095.1 of uncultured Binatia bacterium (SeqCode). GTDB lineage: Bacteria > Desulfobacterota > Binatia > HRBIN30 > CADEER01 > CAYVUV01. The sequence goes on along the minus strand of CAYVUV010000368.1, from coordinate 2,625 downwards.
TGCCCTTCCAGGGCAGCGCCATCAGCACTTTGAGCAGCGCCGCGTCGGCGCCCTTGAAGCGCTTGCGCAGCTCGCGGTTGTGCAGCCGGATGAAGTGATCGACCAGCGGCGGAATGTCCTCGCGGCGTTCGCGCAGCGGCGGGATCTCGATGCCGAAGACGTTGAGGCGATAGTAGAGATCGTCGCGGAAGCGGCCGGCCTCGACCTCGCGACGCAGCTCGCGGTTGGTGGCGGCGATGATGCGCACGTCGATCTTCATCGAGTTGGTGGCACCGACCGGCAGCACTTCCTTGGTCTCGATGGCGCGCAGCAGCTTGACCTGCAGGCCGATCGGCAGATCGCCGATCTCGTCGAGGAAGATGGTGCCGCGCCGGGCGCGTTGAAAGAGGCCTTCCTGGTTGCTGACCGCGCCGGTAAACGAGCCGCGCAGGTGGCCGAAGAGCTGGCTCTCGAGCAGGTTCTCCGGGATGGCGCCGCAGTTGACCGGCAGGAAGATCGCCTCGCGGCGGTCGCTGAAGTGGTGGATGGCGCGCGCGACGACCTCTTTGCCGACGCCGCTCTCGCCGGTGATCAGCACCGTGCTCGGCACCGGGGCGACGCGCCGGACCAGGGTCATCACCTCGCGCATCGCCGACGACTGGCCGACCAGGTTGTCGAAGTCCCACTGCCGCTCGACCTGGCTGCGCAGGAACTGGCGCTCCCAGGCGAGCTGCCGGTGCTCGATCAATGCCTCGACCTTGTGCAGCAGGTCGTCGAACATCACCGGTTTGAGGAGATAGTCCTGCGCACCGCCGCGCAGCGCTTCGACCGCCGTTTCGACGGTGGCGTGCGCGGTCATGATCAGCACCAGCGTCTGTGGAGCGGTCTCGCGCGCGTGGCGCAGCACTTCCAGGCCGTCCTTGCCGGGCATGCGCAGATCGCTGATGACCAGGTCGAACTCGCGCGTACCGAGCGCGGCGATCGCCGCGGCGCCGTCGGCGGTCGCGACGACCTCGTAGCCCTCCTCCTGGAGCACCTGGCTCAAGCTGTCGCGCACACCGTCTTCGTCCTCCGCGATGAGGATACTCCCGCGCACCCCGCGACCCGCTTCAGGCATCGCGGGATCGTACGGAACCACGTCCGGGGGCGCAATCCCGCTCATCGCCGTGGTTCCTTGCCGCCCGGCGCCGCCGCGCCGTTGCCCGCCAACATCCGGCCGAGCAGGCGCAGGCAGTCGCTTTCGCTCAGCAGGCCGACCAGCTTGTCGCCATCGAGCACCGGCAGACAGCCGATGCGGCGGTCCGCCATGATCTGCACGGCGCGGCCGATGCCCCAGTCCGCCATCGCCGTCAGCACGGGCTTGGTCATCACCTCCTCGACGCGGATCTTGGCCAGCCACTCGCGCTCGGCCGCCGGGCGCAGGACCAGCACCGACGAGATGGCGGCGCGGAACAGGTCGCGCTGTGAGATGATGCCCACCAGGCGTTCGCCGGCCATCACCGGCATGTGGCGGATGCGGCCGAGGTTCATGATGTCGCTGGCCAGATCGAGATGGTCGCCGACCGTCAGCGTCGCCGCCTCGGCGCTCATCACATCGCGTACGCGCAAGCCGTCGTCAGCCATGCTCAGCGGGCAATTCAACTTGTGTGCCGCGACGCGCACGGCCGCTGGCACGTTCCGCCCAGGGCTCTCGGCGCGATTCACTTCTCAGTTGTGGGAAGCTGCCAGAGCCCGAACCAGGCGGCCGAACACCGCGGGTTGCGGCTGGCGACTCCAGGGGGTATGCGCAAGGCGGTCGTCCACACGATGAGCGAGGCAGTGTGAGCAAGCGGACCAAACCTCCAACGAACGCACCCCCGGCTGGCGGTCCGCTGCACGATCTGCAGGTCGCGGATGCGCGCTGGCGGGCCGTGTTGAACACCGCCCGCGACGCCATCGTGGCCATCGACGACGACTCGCGCATCACGCTCTTCAACCCGGCGGCGGAGCAAGTCTTCGGCTATGCCGCGGCCGAGGTCCTCGGCCACGAGGTGCACGAGCTCATGCCGGAGCCGTACCGGCAGGAACACGCCGAATACGTGGCGCGCTACCGCCGCACCGGCGAGGCGCGCGCCATCGGCCGCATCCGCCTGGTGCAGGGGCGGCGCAAGAACGGCGAGATCTTTCCCCTCGAGCTCTCGGTGTCGGAGGCGCATCTCGGAGACGAGGTGCTCTACACCGCCATTCTGCGCGACGTCGGCGAGCGACTCGCCGCCCAGGCGGCGCTCGACGAGTTGCGGCAGGTCGACCAACAGCGCGGCCGCCTGGCCGACATCGGCGCCATCACGGCCAAGATCGTGCACGATCTCGGCAATCCCCTGGCGGCGCTGTCGATGCAGGCGCAACTCTTGCTGCGCCGGGCGCGGCGCGGCGACTTCCAGCCGGTGGCGCCGGTCCAACAGCCGGCCGAACAGATCGTCCGCACGCTCAAGCGGCTCGAGAACCTGATCCACGAATTCACCGACTTCGCGCGCGAACAGCACCTCGACCTGCGCCAGCTCGAGGTCGGCTCGTTCCTCGCCTCGTGCGTCGACCTGTGGCAGGCGCTGAGCAACGAGCGCGGCATCGCGCTGCGGCTCGACGACTGCGCTGGCCTGCCGCGCCTGC
>CAYVUV010000367.1:0-19491 GCA_964455095.1 uncultured Binatia bacterium (SeqCode) | reverse complement strand
TAGCAGCTCAATGCCCAAGCAAAGCCTTTTTCGCGTCCGTGTCCCTGTGCTAAGGGATCGGCACTGGTCGGGCCGCGAGTCGTTGGCGTGTCCTGCCTTGGGCTAGTTGCTCCTGCTACGCGCGTGGATTCAGGCGGCGCTTCCGACGGAGGATGGAGCTGACCGTGCCTGTGAAGATCCGAGAGCTGAAGCACTTCGATCCAATCCTGAACCTGCTTGAGCCAGAGAAAAGAGCTATCCTGGCTGCGCAAGGCATCAATCTAGATCCCGAGCGCCCGCCCAAGCCGTACGACTTCTTCGAGCTCGTATCCCGCGTAGTCCATGGGAGCGACGAGATCGTCAAACATCCTCTCGGTGCCCTTCTCTTCGGTCGGTACGACGACGCGGAAGCCGCGTGCAGGAATCCGGCGCTAGGGGCAATGGGCCTCGCGGGGATTCTGGCCTCAGGGATCGATGCCGGGCCCCTACATGAGGTCTTTTCGAGTCTGATGTTTTCCGCAGACGGAACGGAGCATCAGCGACTGCGCGCGCCGGTTCAAGCTTGGTTCATGCCGAAAGCGGTCGAGTCGTGCCGTCCGGCCATCGAAGCGTGCGCGCGGGAAAGACTCGAACCGCTCCGGATCCGCGGACACGGAGATCTCTTCACAGAGTACGCGGATCCCTTGGCCCTGTCGGCGGCGCTGATCCGGCTCGGGGCACCTGTCGATCACGTACCGCTATTGGGCGACGCGACCATCGCGGTCTTTCATGCGTTCTTCCCGATGACTCCGGAGGCGGTAGAGCGCGCCGAGCGCGGCGTTGCCACCCTCGGGGCATTTGCCGACGATCTCATCGCGGCGAGGCGCCGGCATCCGGGGGACGATCTGGTGACGGACCTCCTCCGCTCCGCCGACGAAGGCCGTCTCACCCTGGGCGAGGTGCGGGCAATGATCGTGAACCTGCTGTTCGGCGGTCACGATCTGCTTAGAGGTGCGATCGTCAACGCGATGTTCACTATGATGCGGTTCCGCGACCAGTGGGATCGGCTCGTCGCAGATTCAACGCTCGCGCGCACGGCGGCGGAGGAGAGCTTGCGATTCGTGTCCGGGAGTGGCGTGGGCCGCATGGCGACAGCGGCGACCGAGATCCGAGGATGTCCGATTGCTGCCGGCACCGTGGTGTTCGCGGGCGGACCGGCCTCGAACCGTGATCCCGCCCACGTTACACACCCACATGTCTTCGACATCAGCCGGACCCGAAGCCGTCACTTCACGTTTGGCGCCGGCGACCACTTTTGTCTTGGGGCGAGTCTCGCGAGGCTCACCCTGGAGATCGCACTCGCCACCTCCGCGACCATGATCCCCACAGTGGAACTGGCTGTTGGCATCGATGAAATCGAGTGGGAAAGTGCCGCCGGGTCTCCCGTCTTAGTGTCGCTGCCAGTCGTCGTCCGGGAGAAGTGAGAACACACCTGGGGGAGCGGATGTTTCGCCGACGGACTCGGACAGCGGCACAGGAAGCGCTACGGCTCGGAACCTGCGTCGGCTCGCTCGTGGCTAACGTATCGAGCATCGAGCTCCGTCTTTCTGACGGCTGACTCCATCTGCCGGTACTTCAAGCGGAAGAGGAGGCGTACGCAAGTCTCGTCGGCGCGGCGCTGTCTTGCTATGGAGGCCGCATGCGCACGATCGCAACCGGCCTGCAGTTTCCCGAAGGACCCATCGCCATGCCCGACGGCAGCGTGCTGCTGGTCGAGATCCGCCGCGGAACGCTTTCGCGCGTCGGGCCCGACGGGCGCATCACCGTGGTCGCCGAATGCGGTGGCGGCCCCAACGGTGCGGCGATCGGACCCGACGGTGCCTGCTACGTCTGCAACAACGGCGGCTTCGAATGGCACGACTTCGGCGGCATCGTCGTGCCTGGGAACCAGCCGAGCGACTACATTGGCGGCCGGATCCAGCGCGTCGATCTGCAGACGGGGAAGGTCGCCGATCTCTACACCGCGTGTGACGGGCGGCCGCTGCGCGGGCCGAACGATCTGGTCTTCGACCGCCACGGTGGCTTCTGGTTCACCGACCACGGCAAGCTGCGCGAGCGCGATCGGGACCGGACGGGTCTGTTCTATGCCCGTGCCGACGGGTCGCTCATCAAGGAGGTCGTCTTTCCGCTCGAAGCGCCGAACGGCGTCGGGCTTTCGCCCGACGGCGCGAAGCTCTACGTGGCGGAAACGTTCACGGGTCGCGCCTGGAGCTGGGACGTGCTCGGTCCCGGCGAGCTCGCGACGACGATGGGGTTCGGGCCCGGCGGCGGTGGGCTGCTTTGCGGCCTTGCCGGATTCCAGCTCTTCGACTCGCTGGCGGTCGACAGTGCGGGAAACGTGTGCATCGCGACGCTGGCCAACGGCGGCATCACCGTGATCGCGCCGCACGGGGAGGTGCTCGAGCACGTGCCGACCGGCGATCCCCTCACCACCAACATCTGCTTTGGCGGGCCCGACCTGCGCACGGCGTACATCACGTGCTCGGGCACGGGTCAGCTGGTGGCCCTCGACTGGCCGCGGCCGGGGCTCCGACTCGCTCACTGAGTCAGGGCGCTTTCTTTGCTGGGTCGCCCAGTACTTTGTCGTCCCTGAATCCCCGTTTTGGACATCGAGATCTGCGAACCTTCGGACCACCGGCAAAGGATTGACATCTCACCGAAAATTCCATAAGGCGCTCGAACTATTTGACATTTGTATGCGTCGCCTACGGAGTAAAATTTGAGATGCTTACGAATTTCGGCCTGTGGCTGAGACTGATTGCGGCTCTACCTCTGCTTGCTTTAGCGTCGACTGGCCATGCGGCCATCATCAATGTCGGCGGCGGCTGCAGCTTGGCGGCGGCGATTGCTGCGGCGAACGGCGATACTCCGGTGGGTGGATGCACGACCGGCGCGGGGGCCGATACACTCGTCCTCAGTGCTGACGAAGTTCTTTCAGCGGTCGACCACGTCGGCAGCCATGGACCGAACGGCCTTCCCCTCGTCACGAGCGACATTACCATCGACGGACAGGGGTTCCGTGTCGCGCGCGACTCCGCGATGGGCACTCCCGACTTCCGTCTATTCGAAGTCGCCGTGGGTGCCCGCTTGCGGTTGGAGAACGTCGAGCTCGAAAACGGTCGCAGTGTCGGGTCCAACGGGACCGTCGGCGCCGTTGGCATCATAGGAGATGCCTCCAGCGGTGGTGAGCCCGGCGGAGTCGGTGGGAACGCCAGCGCGGGTGAAGGTGGCGCCATCTTTAATGAAGGAACGACCGAGCTGGTACTGGTGACCGTTACCGGCAACAGTGCCCAGGGCGGTGTCGGTGGAACCGGCGGCCCAGGTGGAGGCGTCTTTGACACGTCGAACGGCCCGGCACGGCCGGGCGGGACAGGCGGTGTTGGTGGACCTGGCGGCCCGGCTCGCGGTGGCGCGGTCTACAGCAGCGGATCGCTTCTCGTCAGTCAAACCACCTTCGCAAACAACACCGTTGTCGGCGGCAGCGGCGGCGGCGGTGGTGGCGGCGGCCAGGCCGGATACGACTCCAGCGGCTTCGATGCTGGAACGAGCGGTGCGGGCGGCGGCGGTGGCGTCGGTGGCGAGGCACGCGGTGGAGCCGTGTTCGTCACCGCGGCAGGCCGCTTGAGCCTGTTCCGAACAGTCACCACCCAGAACACCGCGGTGGGCGGCAGCGGTGGCGCCGGTTCGGACGGACGCGCCGGCCGCGTGGGCCTCGGCTCATCCGGCGTTCAGGGTGACGGCGGCGACGGCGGCCAAGGCGGCAACGGCGGCCTCGGCGGCGCTGCCTTGGGAGCAGTGATATTCAGCGCGGCGCCGGACACGACGATCACCGAGAGCGCTCTGCGCGACGGGACGACCACGGGTGGCAGTGGCGGTGCCGCTGGTGCGGGCGGTCAAGGCGGATCAGGCAACATCGGAGGGCTCGGCAATGGCGGCGACGGTGGTATTGGCGGCAACGGCGTATTCGGCGGCAACGCCGAAGCTAGTGCGGTCGCAGGAATCGGCCGCATCGAACGCAGCGAGATTTCCGACGGTGAGGTGATCGGCGGTGCCGGCGGCGCGGGAGGCCACGGCGGGCAAGTCGGCGGCACGAGCAACGGAACAGATCGCGGGACGCTCGGAGGCGGTGGCAATGGCGGCTCCGGGGGCGACGCAAGCGGCACCCTTGCCGCCGACGGCGGAACGTTGACCGTATCCAACAGCACGGTCTCCGGTAACACCGTCATCGCCGGCGCTGGCGGCGCCGGCGGCGCCGCTGCAACGGCAGGATTTATCGGGCCCGGCCCATCATTTGGATTCAGCGTCAGCGGCGACGGCGGCAACGGCGGCGATGCGCGCGGCGGCGGCACCTGGTCGGCCGCGGCAGCCAACACCGCCCTGCGCAACGCAACCATCGCGAGCAACTCCGTCCTCGCCGGGGCCGGCGGCGCAGCCGGTATGTGCACGGTTCCGTTCTGCGGCGGCAACGGTCAGGCCGGTGCACCTGGGACGGAGGCGGCAGCGGGCGTGGCCGGCGAAGCGACCCTGTTCAGCTCCCTGATCGCGGGCAACACAGGCACCAGCCAATGCGCCGGCGCAGTTGCTTCTCAAGATGGAAATCTCGCCGAGGACGCTTCCTGCAATCTCTCTCAGCCCAACGATCTGCCCAACGACAGCGGCGCAAATCTGCAAGGATTGGCGGGCAACGGCGGCCCCGCCCTGCCCGACGGCAACGCCTCGCGCACACACGAGCTCGGGACCGGCAGTACGGCGATTGATGCCGGCCTGTGCGGCATGCCGCCCTTGACGCTCGATCAGCGCCATTTTGCGCGTGACGCGAGCTGCGACATCGGGGCCTACGAAGCCGATGCGATGCTCGATGGAAACTCGTCGCAGCTCGCGGTCTCGATGGAGCCGGCTGCGCAAGTCGAGGGCAACAGCGGCACCAGCAATGCCACGATCGTCGTGACATTGTCACCGGCGAGCACGACGACGGTCACCGTGAACGTCGCAATCGGCGGCGGCACTGCGACGCTCGGCGGCGACTATGCCGACCCGACAACCTCCATCACCTTCTTCCCCGGTGTCACGCGCTACGAGGTGCCGATCGTCATCAACGGCGACACCACCGTAGAGGATACAGAGACCGTCATCATCACGCTGAACAACGCCAGCGGGGCCGCGGTCGCGCAAGGCAGCACGACCTTCTACATCGCCAACGATGACGGCACGACGATTACAGCCACCGACGCGTCGGTCGTCGAGGGCGACGCCGGCATGGTTACGATGGAATTCGTGTTGTTCCTCAGCGCGCCGGCGCCCGCCAATGCCAGCATCGACTATTCCACCATCGCGGTCGATGCGAGCGAGGGGATCGACTACACGCTCGCTGCCGGCACCAAGAGCATTCCGATGGGCGCAACCAGCGTTTCGATCGATGTCACGGTGCTCGGCGACACACAGCCGGAAGCCAACGAGATCTTCTACCTCGAATTGTCGAGCCCGGATCAGATCGCGCTGGTGGTGAACGCGATGCCGGTCCCGACCGCGCAAGTGATCGGGACCATCATCGACGACGACGGCAACGCCAACCCGCTGACGGTCACCGACACCGGTGGCGGGAGCTCCTTCACGCAAGAGCAATGTCTCCCTGGTGGCGGAGCCAGCCTCGCCGCGCTGTCCGGTGGCGCCACTTTGCGCGAGGCCATCTGCATCGCCAACAATACTCCCGCTCAGGACGTCATCACGCTGCCGGCCGGCGCAACCATCACGCTCGATACCGTCGACAACTGGTGGTACGGGCCCAACGGCCTGCCGCCGATCAACGGCAAGATCACCATCGAAGGTCAGGGTGCCACCATCACGCGCGACCCGAGCGCTCCGAGGTTCCGTCATTTCTTCGTGCCGCGTCACCGTTTGACGGACGCATGGCAGGACGGTTGGTTGGTGCTCAAGGAGCTGACGCTCTCCGGCGGGCTCGCGAAAGGTGGCGATTCGACGTACGGCGGTGGTGGAGCCGGGATGGGTGGAGCCGTCTTCAATCAGGGCACCCTCGATCTCGACCGGGTCTTGATTGCGGAGAATACGGCACGCGGTGGCAGCGCCGGCGTCGGCGGATTGAACGCCAACGCCGGCGGTATCGGCGAAGACGCACAGCCGACCCGCGGCGGTGGCTTCGGCGGGCCGGGACCCATCGCCGGCGGCTTCGGTGGCGGCACCGGCGGCAACGGCGGCTACTACGCCGGTGGCGGCGGTGCGGGTTTCGGTTTGACCAACGGTGTGGACGCCTTCGATCGCTACGGTGGCAACGGCGGTGGCTTCGGAACGACCGGCGGACGGGGCGGGTCCTTCTTTGATTTTCCGTATGCCGGCGGTACGGGCAAGGATGGCGGTGCTGGCGGCGGAGTGAATGGCGTGAGCACCTTCGCCGCCGGTCCTGCCGGTGGGGCGTTCGGCCTCGGGGGAGGCTACAACGGGTTCTGTGGGGGTGGCGGCGGAATCGGCGGCGGTGGCGGCGCGGCCGCGTTCACGAATGGCGGCGGCGGTGGCGGCTTCGGCGCCGGCGGTGGCGGCAACGGCGGATACTTCGGGGGAGACGGCGGCTTCGGCGGCGGCGGTGGCACACCCCTCAATACCATCTACAGCGGCGGCGGCGGCGGGGATGCTGGCTTCGGCGGCGGCGACGCCACCAAGTTGGAAGGCGGCGCTGGCGCCGGTCTGGGCGGAGCTGTGTTCAACCATACCGGCTCCGTGTCGTGCACGAACTCGACCCTGTGGGGCAATGTCGCCGAAGGCGGTGATACCAGCGGCGCAACGGGTGGCAGCGGCCTCGGCGGCGCCATCTTCAATGTCGACGGCCTCGTGACACTGACCCACTGCACTCTCGCGGCGAACCAGGTCATTGCCGGTAGCGGCGGGACCAACGGCGCGGCCGCCGGCGGCGCCATCTACAACCGTCGCCACGATCCGGGACTGTTCAGCTACGGGTTCGTCTACCCCGCCGCGACGATCGCGGCGATGGGCACCATTCTCTCCGACAGCATCGACGGCGCGATGTCCGCCGTGGCCGACTGCGCCTTCAGCTCCAGCGATCCGACCAGCGCCGACGTGACCAGCGGCGATTACAATCTCGTCGAGGGCGCCGGAGCGTGCACCTTCGGGGCAGCCAACGACATCACCGGCACCGACCCTGAGCTGGACATCTTGGCGGACTATGGCGGACCGACGAACAGCCTGCGGCTGTTGCCGACTTCCCAGGCGATCGATGCTGGCGGAACCTGCGCCCTGACCGTCGACCAGCGCAACGGTACGCGCCCGGTCGGCCCCGCTTGCGACATCGGTGCCTACGAAGTGCCGCCGCCGCCGACCGAGACGCCGACGCAGACACCGACGGACACGCCGACGCCAACGCCGACGGACACGCCGACTCTCACACCGACTTTCACCCCGACACAGACTGCGACCGAGACGCCGACGTCCACGCCAACCACGACGCCGACGGACACGCCGACGGCGACACCCACCAACACGCCGACGCAGACGCCGACGGTCACGCCGACGGCCACACCCACCAACACCGCAACGGACACGCCGACGCAAACGCCGACACTCACGCCAACGCCAACTCCGACGGGCACTCCCGTGCCGCCTGACGACGACGGCGACGGGGTGCCGAACGCGATCGAGGACGGCGCCCCGAACGGCGGCGACGGCAATGGCGACGGCACGTCCGACCGCGAGCAGTCGAACGCCACCTCACTCCCGTCGGCGACCGGCCAGGGTTACGTGACCGTACAGATACCGCCGGGCAACAGCTGCAGCACGCTGCAGAACGTACACGCCGCCGTCGAGTCCTCCTTTGGCGACGATCCCGACTTCCTGTACCCGTACGGTTTGATCGGCTTCACCATCGACTGCGCCGGCAGTGCCGACGTGACGCTGATCCTGCACCAGGCGCTGTCGGCGACCAATGTCGCCTATCGAAAATACGGGCCGACGCCGCCGACGTTCGGCGCAGCGCTCTTCTACACGTTGCCCGGAGTGACCTTCGGCAGTGCGCAGATTCCGGCCGGAACCGGGCCGTTGGTGAGCACCGTGAGCTTCACTCTAACCAACGGCGAGCTCGGTGATGGCACGGACGCGAGCGATGCGAAGATCGTCGATCCCAGCGGCCCCGCGCTCTTCCTTCGCGTCCCGGCTCCCGCTGTCTCACCCCGGGGTCTGGCGATTGTCTGCGCGCTGCTGACAGCGGTCGCCGCGCTCGGCTTTCGCCGCGCCTATTGGCGCGGATGATCCGCAAAACGTTCAGCGAGGGGACGTTCTTAGCTTTTTCGCCGCCACGGCCACTAAGGTCAGAAGCTAAGAAGGTAAGAACGTCCCCAAGGGTTCCTGCGTAAGAAGCTAAGAACGTCCCCAAGGGTTCCTGCGCACGTTCGCCATTCGGCGCCGCGCCTGATCTGTGCCACAGAGGAGGGGGGCCCTCAGGACCGCGTCATCCCCGGGCTCGGCGTGGGCGGGATGCGCGCGGACCTCGCACGAGTCGGCCAGGCCTTCCACTCCCCATCTTCGCTGCCCGCTTCAGCTCGATGAAGCCGCGGTTGACGGCGGCGGCGAAGACGCGGAGGTCGGCGACGACCTCGCGATCCGCATTGAACCCGAAGCCGAGCGAGCCGCAGTAGCTGAAGAGCGCGATGCCGAGCCCCTGATTCTCGAACAGCGGCACCTGTGGGAACCCGGCCAGCAGGCGCGCGCCGAGCAGATAGAGCGGCACTTGCGGACCCGGCACGTTGGTGACGATCAGGTTGTAGGGATGCAACCGCGACAGCAGCCGCACGCCGAGGCCGAGCATGCCGGGCGCGGCATAGTCGGCGATGCGCCCGAGCACCTCGGGGCCGAGCTCTTGCCGAACCGCCTTGCGCTTGCTGGTCTCGGCGGCGATGGCGCGGAGCCGGCGCGCCGGATCGGTCTCGTGCACCGGCAGGTCGAGCAGCCAGCCCGAGGCCCTGTTGCTCGCCTGCCCGCGCTCGTCCTCGGTGCGAACGCTCACCGGCACCACCACGCGGAGCGACAGGCCGCGCACGTCGACGCCGCGTCCGGAGAGGAAGTGATGCAACCCGCCCGTGACGCTCGCGAGGGCGACGTCGTTCACGGTTCCACCGAGTCGCGTCTTCACGGCTTTCACCTCGGCGAGGTCGAGCGTCAACCAGTCGAAGGTGCGGTGGGCGCTGATCGGCCGATTGAGCGGCGACCGCGGCGGCGGCGGCGCGCCCACGCCGGCGAGATCGGCGAGCGCCCGCATGCTGGCGCGGGTCGCGGCGCCGACGCTGGCGGGGTTCCTCGCGATCGCGAACAGGCTTTGCGCCACGGTCACCGGCGTCGCCGCCTGGCGTGCCAGACCGTCCGCCAGGAGTCGAGCGCCGCTCGGCGCCGGCCGCGGCGTCCAGGGTCGGGGCTTGTCGATGACGACGTCGGGCGTCGGGCTCACGAGGGCGGTGAAGAGGTCGAAAGCCGAGATCCCGTCGGCGATCGCGTGGTGGGTCTTCACCAGCAGCGCGAATCGATCGCCCGCCAGCCCCTCGATCACCCACATCTCCCAGAGCGGCTTTCCGCGGTCGAGCTGCTGCGACATGATGCGGGCCGTCAGCATTTTCAACTGGGCGTCGTCGCCCGGACGCGGCAGCGCGGTGTGGCGCACGTGGTAGGCGAGATTGAAATGGTCGTCGTCGATCCAGACCGCCTGGTTGAAGACGGGAATCCAGGCGAGCCGCTGGCGATAGCGCGGCACCAGGTGCAAGCGCCCGGCGATCTGGGCGCGAATGCGCGCGATGTCGATCCCCCCGGCCGGGGTGGCGAGCGGCCCGGCCTCGAAGATGAGGAGGCCCCCGAGGTGCATGTGCGTAGTAGCGTCCTCGAAGTGGAGGAAGGAACGGTCCTGCGCGGAGATGCGCTCGTAGAACTCCATGGCGTCAGTTGAAGATCTACGCGGTTCACGCCGCTTCTGTAAAGTCGCCCTCAGCCGCCCGTTGAGCTCGAGCCGTCGTACTTGCACTCGATGAGGAGCGCGTCGCGCTCCTGTTGCGGCACGAACGACTGGCCTTTGCCGGCGGAACGGAGTGCTCTCGTCAGCCGCTCGACGTCGCGCAGATAAAAGTCGTCGAGGAGGCGCAGCGCGTCCTGGATCGCGGGCGCGTCGCGACGAGCGGCGGGGCGCTCCAGCAACCACTCCGCAAGGCGCGCCACGGCACCTCGGTCACGCCCCGCCCAGTAGGCCTCCAACGTCTCGACGAGCTCCGGCAGCAGGCGCCGCACCCCGACGACCCGTGAGCCGCGAAGGCGTGGAAAGCCAGACAGACGGATCTTCGGTTCGAGATGTCCAAGGTAGGAGATGAGCGTCACCATCGCATCGAAGGCTTCCTTCGCTCGGGTGCGCGAGCGGAACGTGCCGTACCACTCGAAGGGCCAGGGCTCATACGACTCTCGCCGGGTCGTGAAACAGAGGGTCGTCTGGCCGCTCGCTTTGCAGACCCCGATCGCCGGATAGAGAAAGAAGAACGCTCCGTCGACGTTGTAGGTGGGGCGAAGCGACCGAATGAGCTCGTTCTCGAGTAGCAAGGCGCGACGCTCGGAATCCGTCGGACGAACTTCGATGGCGCTCGCCTCCCGCACCAGGGCGCGCATCTTGCGGTGTACCTTGCGGCGGCTCGCGTTGCGGTAGCCCTGAAGGCGTCGGCGCAGGTTCTTCGCCTTGCCGACGTAGAGCACGACGTCGGCACTATCCTTGAAGAGATAGACGCCGGGCGTTGTTGGCAGTTCGCCGCAAAGATCGGCCCCAAACTTTCGATCGAACCGCCTCAACCCCACGGCGACGAAGATACCGGAGACGGCCCCATCGCGCGAACGTAAAACGGGCTGCGCGACTTCGACGCAGAGAGCGGAAGCGCTTGCGATATGCGCCGAACGTCAGCGAGGGGACGTTCTCAGCTTCCTCGCCGCCACGGCCGCCAAGCGCAGAAGCGAAGAACATCCGCCAAGGGTTCTTTCTCAGACCGGACGTTCGCCGGCAACGGTGGTGCGATAGAGCTCGCGCCGATAGCCGTCGTAGTCGTTGAACGCCTGATGGAGGCACAGGCGGTTGTCCCACATGACGAACATCCCGACTTCCCAGCGCAGCCGGCAGGTGAACGCCGGCTGGGTGATGTGCCCGACCAGGAATGCGAGGATCGGCGCGGCCTCTTGCGGCTCGAGGCCCTCGATCCCGGCCGCATAGGTCTGGTCGCAATACAGCGCCTGTTCGCCGGTGCGCGGGTGGGTGCGCACGAGCGGGTGGAAACTGCCCTGCACCTTGCGCGCGAGATCGTCGGGAAGCGTGGCCATGCCCCTGGTCTGCGCGAGCCTGCCGATCGCGTTGTCGTTGGGCGTCGCATGTACACGCGCGGACTCGAGCACGTTGGCCATCGACATGTGCACCTTGAGCCCCTTCAACAGCCCCTGCATCGTCGGGCTCAGCGCCCGATACGCGAGCGCGCTGTTGGCCCAGATCGTGTCGCCGCCAAAAGGCGGGATCTGGATCGAACGGAGCAAGCTGATCGCGGGCGGCTCGGGGAGGAAGGCCGAATCGGTATGCCAGCCCGACCCGAAGAGCAAGCCGGTGCGCTCGTCCGCCTCCTTGATCAGCGGCTGCACCTCGGGAAATCCCGGCACGCCTTTGGTGTAGGCGTCTTCGGCAAAGGCGCCGAAACGGCGGCTGAAGGCTGACTGATCCCCGTGCGTCATCCGCTGCTGGCCGCGAAAGTAGATCATCTTGTGGCGGAACAGCGCCGCTTCGATCTCGGCAAACGCGGCGTCGCTGACGTTGGCGCAATCGACGCCGGCGATCTCCGCCCCCATCGCGGCGGCGAGCGGGCGCACGTCGATGTGCTCGTTTGCCGCCGCCGCGTTGTCGAAATGCTCGTGCGGTGAAAAGATCATGGTCGCCCTCTCTCCGTTGCGGCCGGTGCCTGGACCAAGCACCCGCTCCGCATACCGAGGCATGGACGAGAGCGCAACGGTTCTCCATCCCAGCTCGGTTGACTACCGACCGTAAAGAAGCCTATCCACCTTCCCCACATGAGCGCTCCGAGCGGCCGGAAGAGGAAGGGCCTAACCGGTCGAGGGCCTGCTGCAACGGTAGAAGGCGCGCCAGCTTCGCAGATGGCGCGGGCGATGCTTTCGGCGACGACCGAGACGCTCCGGCTCATCAGCGCACACCCCGGCGACCTGACCAAGGTGCTCCACGGCATCCTCGCCAAGGCAGCCGAGCTCTGCGACGGAGAGGCCGGCTCGATCACCATGAACGAGGGTGGATCGATTCGCTACGTGGCGTCGCACGGCCCGGCCATGGAGCCCTACGTCGGCACCACGGCCCCGGCGATGGCCGAAGACCAGACCGTGTTCAGCGGCGCGTTCCACACCGACGACTTCGCCGCGATGGCGCAGGGCCACCCGTACTTCGAGCAGGTGGCGACCGTCGGCCGCGTGCGCAGCTACGCCTTCGTCCAGCTTGCCCATGAAGGAGCCGGGGTCGGCGCGTTGCACATGTACCGCCACGAGGTGCGGCCGTTCACCGAGGACGAGCTCACGGCGCTCGCGACCTTCGGCGAGCAGGCGTCGCTCGCCATCGCCAACGCCCGACTGTTCAAGGACCTCGGCGAGTCGCTCAAGCTGCAGACGGCCACCAGCGAAGTGCTCGCCCTCATCAGCGCCCATCCCGGTGATCTCACCGCGGTACTGAACGGTCTGATCGAGCGTGCCGCGCGCCTTTGTGATGCAGACGCCGGCATCGTCTGCCGTCTCGACGGTGACACCATAGTGTTCCTGGCCAACCCGGTGCATCCGGAGAGCGTGGGTACATCGCGCCCGATGGCCGCGGAGGCGGTGGCGCAGCTGCGAGCCGGCGAGACGCTCCGCGTCGACGACCTGGTCGCGGCAGGCGCGACGGCAGGGCGCGCCGTCCCTTCCGACGTGCGCAGCTTCCTCGTTGCCGGTCTGCACGTCGACGGAGAGCTGTACGGGATGCTGGGAGTGAATCGTCACGAAGTGCGCCCATTCGACGAACGCGAGGCCAGCATCCTCAATGCCTTCGCCGAGCAGGCCGCGATCGCCATTGGTAACGCCAACCTGTTCAACGACCTCACTGCGGCGCTGGCGCTGCAGACCGCGATGGCCGAGGTACTGCGGCTGATCAGCGAGCACCCGGGCGAGCTTGGCATCGTGCTCCAGGGCATCCTGGCTCAGGCGCGCAGGCTGTGCGACGCGGAGCAGGGTCACGTCATCCTCATGCGCGACGACGAGACGGTCGTCGTCGCGGCCGACGACTACCCGACGGGATCCATGACGGGCCGTGTCCTCCCGGCCGTCAGGACATTTCACGAGATCGATCAGCCGGTGCTGGCCGACGACGCGCTGAGCTTTTTCACGGCCGATGATCGCTCATGGATCGCCGAGTTCGTCCGCGAGACAGGGAACCGCAGCCAGGTCATCGTCCCGCTCGTGGGGCGGGGCAGGCATCTCGGCAACTTCCACCTGGGTCGACGCGAGGTCCGGCCGTTCACCTCCGCGCACGCAACCATTCTCCAGGCGTTCGCCGACCAGGCCGTCATCGCCGTCACCAATGCCGGTCTGTTCAACGATCTGGCCGAGTCGCTGGCGCGGCAGGAGGCGATGACGGAGCTGCTCGACGCCGTCAGCACCGCGCGCACCGACCTGACCCCGGTGTTCGACACCCTGGCGCGTCAGGCCGATCGCCTCTGCGGCGGCACCGGCGCGCTGGTGGCGATGCGTCAGGGCGACGGCCTCGCCGTCATGGCCGCCGCCGGTGGCGCCACCGGATACCAAGCGGCAGCGTATCGGGACCTCGAGGTGATGCCGATCGACGACAGCACCATGTTCGGGGCCAGCGCGCGGCATCGTGAGACCGTCCACATCCGGAACTGGGACGACGAGCCGGCGGATCGCTACCCGAACGCCCCGAGCCGGCGGGCCGGCGCCAAGAGCGCCCTCACCATCCCCATGGTTCGCGACGACGTCGCGCTCGGCGTCGTCGCCTTCTCCCGTCTCAACCCAGGGGGATACACCGATGCCGAGTTGTCGCTGCTGAAGACCTTCGTCGACCAGGCGGCGGTCGCCGTCGACAACGCCCGCCTTCTCGTCGAGATCGAGAAACGCAACAGCGAGCTGGCCGAGTCGCTCGAGCTACAGACCGCGACCGGTGCAATCCTCGAGCTCATCAGCGCCAACCCCGGCGACCTGCGCAAGGTCTTCGACGGCATCGTCGCCCAGGCGGCTCGTCTCTGCGATGCCGGCCATGCCGGAATCAGTCGGCTCGAGGGTGACGAGCTCGTGTTGCAGGCGACGAGCTACGGGCACCTCCAGGCGAACGTCGGTTACCGGACGCCGATAACACGAGAGGACTGGGGGACCAGCGTCCGCTTCGTCGACGATTTGACGGCCGTCCTGCCGGGTATACCCGCGGAGCTGCGAAGCTCCTTGATCGCGCCCTTGATCGTCGACGATCAGCCATATGGAGTGTTGAACCTGACCCGCTCGGAAGTGCGCCCCTTCGAGCCGCGCCACGGCCGCATCGCCCAGGTCTTCGCCGAGCAGGCGGCGATCGCCATCTCCAACGCGAAGCTGTTCAACGACCTCGACGAGTCGCTGGCGCGCCAGCGGGCGATGACCGAGATCCTCGATGCGGTCAGCACGGCGCGATTCGATCTGCAGCCGGTGTTCGACCGGATCGCCGAGCATGCCAGCCGCCTGTGCGACAGCAGCGCGAGCCTCGTGGCGCTGCGGCGGGGCGACAAGGTGCAATGGGCGAGCGGCAAGTCCCCCGGCGAGTTCTCCGGGACGGCCTCCGGCGCGGACACGTGGGACACGTGGGAGTGGAGCGGGCTCGACGACACTTCGCTCAGCGGCGCCACCATCCTCTCCGGCAAGGCGATCACCGTCGACGACTGGGACAACCGCCCTGCGGATCAGTTCCCGTCCTCCCCCGTGCCGCGTACGATCGGCGCTGAGTTGGCATGCCTCCCGATGCTGCGCGACGGTGTAGCGGTGGGCAGCGTCTTGGTGAGCCGACCGAGACGACGCGGCTACGCCGGCGGCGAGGTTTCCCTCTTGCAGACCTTCGCCAACCAGGCGGCCATCGCGGTCGAGAACGCGCGGCTGCTGCGCGAAATCGAGCAGCGCAACGCCGAGCTGGCCGAGTCGCTCGAGCTGCAGACCGCGACCAGCGAGATCCTGGCGCTCATCAGCGCCCATCCGGGCGATCTCACCGCCGTGCTGGACGGTCTGATCGAACGTGCTCTGCGGCTCTGTGATGCGGACGCCGGGGTCGTGTTCCGCCTCGACGGTGACGTCGCAACCTTCCTGGCGAACCCAGCGCATCCGGAAACCGTGGGTTCCTCGAGGCCGGTAGGGGCAGAGCGCAAGGCGCGCCTGAGCGCCGGCGAAACCTATTGTGTCGACGACCTGCGCGCGACTCCGATGCCAGGGCCCGAGATACCGGAAGACGTCCGCAGCTTTCTGGCGGTCGGCCTGCGCATCGATGGGAAGCTGTATGGTTTGTTGGGAGTGAATCGTCACGAGGTGCGCCCGTTCGACGAACGGGAAGCCCGCATCGTGAACGCGTTCGGGGAGCAGGCGGCGATCGCCATCGGCAACGCCAAGCTGTTCAACGATCTGGACGAGTCGCTGGCACGCCAGCGGGCGATGACGGACGTGCTCGACGCGGTCAGCACCTCGCGCCTCGACCTGACGCCGGTCTACGACGCCGTCGTTCGCCACGCCGACCGGCTCGGCGGCGGCACGGGCGCGCTGATCGTCGTGCGCGACGGCGACGAGCTGGTCGCCGTCGCCCAGGCGGGCCCCGCGGACAGGGCGATCGGCGATCGCTTCGCCGTCGACGACTCCTCACCGCTCGGCCACGCGGCGATGACCGGCGAGACGATCCACGTGCGCGACTGGAGCGCGGTGCCCGCCGACGTCTACCCGAACTCGCTCGCCCGCGGCGCCGGCCGCAGCAGCTCGCTGGTGGTGCCGATGGTGCGCAACGGGGTCACCGTCGGCGTCGTCGGCTTCGCCGGTAATCGCGCCGGCGGGTTCAGCGATGATCAGGTGTCGTTGCTGCAGACCTTTGCCGGTCAGGCGGCGATCGCCGTCGACAACGCGCGCCTGCTGCGCGAGATCGAGCAGCGCAACAACGAGCTGGCCGAGTCGCTGGAGCTGCAGACCGCCACCGGCCAGATCCTGCAGCTCATCAGCGCCAACCCCGGCGACCTGCCCAAGGTGTTCGACGGCATCGTGTCCGAGGCCGCCCGGCTGTGCGATGCGGACAACGCGGCCATCTTGCGGCGCGAGGGAGAGTGGCTGGTCCTCGCTGCGACGACCCTCGCCGCGAACGCGCACCTGGTTGGCGAGTCAGTGATCCCGCTGGGGTCGGCGACGGACATGTCGGCCATCGCCAACTTGGCGCCGGTGTTCATCGATGACGCCACCACGCTCTTTCCTCACCTCGAAGCGGTTCGGAGCGCGGTCGGCGTCGCGCTGGTCATCGACGATGAGTACTGGGGGCAGCTCACCATCAGCCGGCGGGAAGTGCGTCCGTTCGACGCGAAGCAGGCCCCGATTCTCCAGGCCTTCGCGGACCAGGCCGCCATCGCGGTGGCCAATGCGCGCCTCTTCCAGCGGCTCGAGGAGCAGACGCGCATCGCCGAGGAGGCGAACGCGGCCAAGGGCTCGTTCCTGGCGACGATGAGCCATGAGATCCGCACGCCGATGAACGCCGTGATCGGCATGAGCGGCCTGCTGCTCGACACCGACCTCTCGCCGCGCCAGCGCGAGTTCGCCACCATCATCCGCTCGAGCGGCGAGTCGCTGCTCGGGATCATCAACGACATCCTCGACTTCTCCAAGATCGACGCCGGTCGCCTGGAGCTGGAGCGGCACCCATTCGACCTGCGGGCGTGCATCGAGTCGGCCTTCGACCTGGTCACCGAGCCGGCGGCGCGCAAGGGGCTCGAGCTCGCCTTCCTCATCGATCCGGCTCTGCCAGAAGGCCTGAGCGGCGACGTCACCCGCCTTCGCCAGGTGCTCGTGAACCTGCTCGGCAACGCGGTCAAGTTCACCGAGGCGGGCGAAGTGGTGCTCACCGCCGAGCCCGGCCGCGAGCCCGACCAGCTGCACGTCGCCGTACGCGACACCGGCATCGGCATCCCGGCAGATCGCGTCCACCGCTTGTTCGAGGAGTTCAGCCAGCTCGACTCGTCGACGACGCGCAAATACGGCGGCACTGGCCTCGGCCTCGCGGTCAGCAAGCGTCTGGCCGAGCTGATGGGCGGCACCATGTGGGTGGACAGCGTCGCCGGCGAGGGGTCCACGTTCCACTTCACCATCACCGCCGAAGCGGCCGCGGTGCCGTCGCGGGTCGCGGCGGCGGGCATGCCGAGCGAGCTGATCGGCAAGCGCGTACTGCTGGTCGACGACAACGCCATCAACCGGCGCATCCTGGACCTGCAGACCGAGGCGTGGGGCATTCACGGGCACTCCGTCGAGACGGGCGAGACAGCGCTCGCGGTGATCGAGCGCGGCGAGCCGTTCGACCTCGCGATCCTCGACATGCACATGCCCGGCATGGACGGCATCGCGCTGGCGCATCGGCTGCGCGCGCTCCGCCCCGAGCTGCCGCTGGTGCTCTACACGTCGCTCGGCGGCGGCGCGGTCGATCCGGTGTTCGCCGCGGTGCTCGCCAAGCCGGTGAAGCAGTCGCAGCTCTTCGACCTGCTGGTGTCGCTGCTGAGCGGCGGCGCCGTCGAGCGTGCACCCGTCGGCGAAAGCGCCGCCACCAAGCTCGGTGAACGGCATCCCCTGCGCATCCTCCTCGCCGAGGACAACACCGTGAACCAGCAGCTCGCCCTCCTGCTGCTCGAATCGATGGGGTACCGCGCCGACGTCGCGTCCAATGGCGTCGAAGCGGTCGAGGCGGTGAACCGCCTGCCCTACGACCTGGTGCTGATGGACGTGCAGATGCCGGAGATGGACGGTCTAGAGGCCACGTGCCGCATCCGCGCGGAGGGGCCGAGTGCGCAGCCGCGCATCGTCGCCATGACCGCGAACGCGATGCAGGGCGATCGCGAGGCGTGTCTGGCCGCCGGCATGGACGACTACCTCGCCAAGCCGATCCGGCCCGAGCAGCTCGCGGCCGTGATCGCGGCGACGCCCAATCGCGCCGCCGATCGCCCGCGGGTCACGGTGCTCGACCCCTCCGCCCTCGCCCGCCTCCGGGCCATCGCGCCGAACGCCGAGGCGCTCGCCCGTCTCGTCGCCTCGTTCCTCGACAACGGCGCGGTGCTGATCGCCAAGCTCGCCGAGGCCGCCGGCGCCGGCGACGCCGAGGCGCTCCGCCGCCATGCCCACACGTTGAAATCGAACGCGGCGAGCTTCGGAGCGACCGCGCTCGCCGAGCACTGTGCGGCGCTCGAGGCGCAGACCCGAGCCGGCGACCTCGCCGGCGCCGGTGCGGCGGTGAATCGCATCGCCGAGGAATTCGACGGCGCGCGGGCCGCCCTCGCGACGCAAGGATGAACGCCATGCCCGCCAAACCCGCCACGGTCCTCGTCGTCGACGACGATCCCCTCAACCGCACCATGCTGTCGATGTCGCTCGGCGCCGAGGGCCACCAGGTGCGCGAGGCGGGAAACGGCCGCGAGGCCATCGCCGTGCTCGTCGAGCAGGCGATCGACGTCGTCCTCACCGACATCGAGATGCCGGAGATGGACGGCTACGAGCTGCTGCGGCAC
This sequence comes from uncultured Binatia bacterium (SeqCode), assembly GCA_964455095.1. Lineage (GTDB taxonomy): Bacteria > Desulfobacterota > Binatia > HRBIN30 > CADEER01 > CAYVUV01. Next base: position 661 of record CAYVUV010000367.1, on the reverse strand, counting down.
CGCAGCGGCGACGACCGCCTGAAGACCATCCCGTTCATCGTCATCTCCGGCGTCGACGAGATGGACTCGATCATCGCCTGCATCAAGCTCGGCGCCGAGGACTATCTGCCGAAGCCGTTCGATCCAGTGCTGCTGCACGCCCGGCTCGGGGCGTGCCTCGACCGCAAGCGGATGACCGACGAGCTGCTCGAGTGGAACACGCGCCTCAGCGAGCGGGTCGAGGAGAAGGTGCGCGAGGTGGAGCGGCTCAACCGGCTGCGGCGGTTCGTCACGCCGCAGTTGGCGGAAGCGATCGCCGCCGGCGGCGAGTCGATTCTCGCCAGCCATCGGCGCGAGATCACGGTGCTGTTCTGCGACATGCGCGGCTTCACCCCGTTCTCCGAGACGGCCGAGCCCGAAGAGGTAATGGCCGTGCTGCGCGAGTTTCACCACGCCGTCGGGCCGATGATCTTCGCGCACGGCGGCACCCTCGCTCAGTTTACCGGCGACGGGATGCAGGTGTTCTTCAACGATCCCGTTCCGCTCGACGACCCGGCGTGGCATGCCGTGCGGCTGGCGATCGCGATCCGGGACCGCACCGCGGGTCTATCGCAGCAGTGGCGCCGGCGCGGCCATGACCTCGCGCTCGGCATCGGCATCGCCGTCGGCTACGCCACCTGCG
>CAYVUV010000366.1:0-19738 GCA_964455095.1 uncultured Binatia bacterium (SeqCode) | reverse complement strand
CCATTCCTCGGTGCCGCCTTCCACCTCGAGCATCTGGCTGAGCTCGAGCCGCGCCAGGCGCGGGTGGGCCATGTAGAACGGGATGGCGACGCCGGGAATCCCGTCGGGAGTGAACCAATCGTCGGACAGCCAGAAGTGCGGTCGGAAGACGATCTGGCGCGCGCGCAGCTCGCGAAACAACTGCGCGATGCGCGGCTGCAGCTCGCTGCCGCGGATGCGCAGACCGAGATCGCACAGGCGCAGGTCGAGCAGTTTCTCGTCCGGCCAGCTTTCCCACGCGGCAGGTTCGCGGCGGGGCGCCGCATCGGTCGTGTGGCTCGCCGCGGCGAGCGCGTCCTGTTCCGTCACACCAGCGTTTCCCGATGTCGTCGAGCGCCGCCCGCACGCGGCCTGCCCCCGGATGTACCGCCCGCTGTTCATACTGCGCGGCTGCGAGCACGGCAACCCAAGAGCGGGATCTCCCGCGCAGATCTTGCCTTTGCGAGGGCGACGCTCCTGCGCCTTCCGGCGCGTCCAACCACGGCTCGGCCGGAGCCTCGCCCGCCCGTTCGGAGACATCTAACTCACTCACAGCGTTGCGTTTCCTTGATCCCGCGAGTGGTTTCGGGAACAATGCGCGCGGGAGGGGTGGTGTATGAGGCAGCCTGTAGTCGGATTGGCTCTGTTCGCCGTGCTTGCGGGTGCGATGGGGTGTGGAGACGACGATGACGGCCGCGCCCCGGTGCCGACGGCCACCGTGCCCGGGTCAACCGCCACCGTGGCGGCCACCGCGACGCAGACCGCGGCGGCGACCGCCACCGTGACGCGCACGTCGACGGCGACGGCGACGCCCACGCAGACGCCGACCCCGACCGATACGCCGCTCCCGCCGGCGATCACCTACTTCGGTGTGGCCAGTGCCGACGATGTCGCGCAGACACCGGTAGCCGTCGACACCGAAGGGCGGCCGATCTACGTGCGCCTGCAAGGGCAGGGGATGTCGCTGATCATCGAGGGCACCGGCGGGCGCCCGCTCGGGACGTCGGCCTACGACGCGGGCGGCGGCACTCCCGATCTGCAGCTCCTGGTCTCGAAACCGCTCGGCGACGGCAGTCTGGCAGTATGCGACAAGGCACCTCCGACAATCGGCGGCATTCCCGCCACGTCGCCCCTGCAGTTCAGCAACGCGCCCGCCGTGGTCAACGCCATCAACGACTTCGGCTGCCGCGTCAACGACGGCACCGGGGTGCCCGAGGGGCGGACGGTGCCCAGCCAGGCCTGCACGATGTCGGATGCGCCGTTCGGTTTCGGCTTCGTGGACGAAACCAGCCTGGTGCAGTTCTGCCTGCCCATTGCCCGGGACTGGGCGTTCCCGACCGGCGACACCATCGTGGCGGCGCGCGTGCGCGACGTCGATGGGCGCCTGAGCGCGGAGCGCGAGATCGTCATCCGGGTCACCCCGTCCACCGATCCGCGCGACTGCACGGGCATGGCGGAGCGCCTGGTGACGATCGACGACTCGATCAGCGCGCTCCTCACCTCGGCCTCAAACGGTACCGACGTGAGTATCCAGCCGTGGAGCGGCGGCCCCCTGCGGCTGTGCATCGGCGACGCCGCCAGCGACGGCAGGCGGCCGGTGATCCTGGCCGAGAGCGCGACGCTCGGCATTCGGCTTCGCGACGCGAGCGTCCTGTGCGTCAAGCTCTTCTCACAGGGCAGCAGCGGCAGCATCGATTGCAATGGCGGCACGGCGTACGACGTGCTGGCCTCCCAGGATAGCCGCGGCGACGAGCCGGCCGACGCAGTCGTCACCACGAGCGGCCTCGGTACCGACGCCGGTGCCGGTGCGGCTGCCATCAACGTGCGCGCGTCGTTCCTCAATCTCCCCAGTGGTGTGGCCAGCGATTGCGACGACCGGCCCTTTGGCTCCGGCTTCGACGTGGTGCTGACGACGGCTAACGGGCGCGCCGAGGTGCTCAATCCAATCCAGGGCGGCACGGTGACGTTTTCGGCCACCGGGCAGAACTTCGATTGCAGCCGGCTGACGGACTCGACCGGCCCCGGCACGTTCGTGCTGCCCTTCGCGGGCGTCGACACGGTTGTCGGCGATGTAGCGAATGTGTTGATTCTGGCCGAGTAGGAGCCCCACCCACCGTTACAGAACGGTGGCAATCCCGCTGCGCCCGTAGTAGGCACCCGACAAGGGGGGAGCTTCCTATGCGGGTGATTCCGGATTGTCGGGTGCGGCAGGCGTCCGCGCTGTGCGCTGCGCTGCTCACGCTGCTCGTCGGGGCGACCGCGGCCACGGCGGCGTTCACGACGTTCGAGACCGGTCCGGTGCGGCCACTGGCGCTGTCGCCGGACGGCACGCGCCTGTTCGCCGCCAACACGCCGGACGGCCGGCTCGAGATCTTCGATGTCGACGCCTCGGGCCTGACGCACAACGGCTCGGTTCCGGTGGGATTGGAGCCCGTCGCCGTCGCCGCGCGCAGCAACTCCGAGGTGTGGGTGATCAACCACCTGTCGGACAGCATCAGCATCGTCGACGTTGGCAGCTCGCCGCCGCGCGTCACGCGCACACTGCTGGTCGGCGACGAGCCGCGCGACATCGTCTTCGGCGGCCCGGGCAACAACCGCGCCTTCATCACCGCCGCGCACCGTGGTCAGAACAATCCGAACGATCCGCAGCTGACGACCGCCGGTGTCGGCCGCGCCGATGTCTGGGTGTTCGACGCCACCAATCTCGGCGCCACGCTGGGCGGCTCGCCGATTGCGATCCTGACCCTGTTTGGCGATACGCCGCGCGCCCTCGCCGTCAGCCCCGACGGCACCCGCGTCTACGCGGCCGTGTTCCACTCCGGCAACCGCACCACCACGCTGTCCGAAGGCGTGGTCTGCGATGACACCAACCTCGACGACAACCTCGTCGCCCCGCCGTGCAATGTCGGCGGCTTCACCATGCCGGGCGGCTTGCCCCTGCCTGAAAACGACGTGCACGGCGCCAACCGGCCCGAGGTCGGGTTGATCGTCAAGTTCAACGGCACCAATTGGGTCGATCAGCTCAACCGCAACTGGAACAACGGGGTGCGCTTCAACCTGCCCGACAAAGACGTGTTCGTCATCGACGCCATGTCCACCCCGCCGGCGCAACTGGCCGGCGCGGCGGGATTCTACAGCGGCGTCGGCACGGTGCTCTTCAACATGATCGCCCACCCGACCAACGGCAAGGTGTACGTCTCCAACACCGAGGCGCGCAACGAGGTGCGCTTCGAAGGGCCCGGCACTACCGGCGGCACGACCGTGCAGGGCCACCTGCACGAAGCGCGGATCACCGTGCTCGATGGCGCCAGCGTGTTGCCGCGCCATCTGAACAAGCACATCAACTACACCGTGCGTCCGGCACCGGTGGGGGTCAAGGACAACACCCTGGCGACGCCGGTCGACATGGCGCTGACGAGCGACGGCACGACGCTCTACGTCGCCGCGTTCGGGTCGAGCAAGGTCGGCGTCTTCAACACCGCGCAGCTCGACAACGACACCTTCACGCCCAATGGGGCGAACTACATCGCCGTCAACGGCGGCGGCCCCGGCGGCCTGGCGCTCGACGAGACCAACGGGTTCCTCTACGTGCTCACTCGCTTCGACAACGGCATTGCCGTCATCGACACCGCCACCAAGACCGAAGTCGATCACCTGCCGCTCTACAATCCCGAACCGCCGAGCGTCGTGGTCGGCCGGCGCTTCCTCTACGACGCCTTCTTCACGTCCAGCAACGGCGAGGCGTCGTGCTCGAGCTGTCACATCTTCGGCGACTTCGACAGTCTCGCCTGGGATCTCGGCAATCCAGACGACGAAACGCTCAACAATCCCATCCCGATCAAGCTGCAGACCTTCGCACCGGGGGACACGTTCATCGATTTCCATCCCATGAAGGGCCCGATGACCACGCAGAGCCTGCGCGGTATGGCCAATCACGGCTCGATGCACTGGCGCGGCGACCGCACCGGCGGCAACGATCCGGGCGGTTCGGCGTTCGACGAAGACGCGGCGTTCAAGAAGTTCAACGTCGCGTTCGCCGGCCTGCTCGGCCGCAACGGTCCGCTGACCAATGCGGAGATGCAGGCCTTCACCGACTTCATCCTGCAGGTCGTCTACCCGCCCAACCCGATCCGCAGCCTCGACAACCAGCTCAACGGCAACCAACTGGCCGGGCGCAATTTCATGACCGGCAGTCGGCGCGCCGACGGCCTGCCCCTCGGCGGCGGCACCGGGTTCAACTGCGTCGGCTGCCACACGCTCGATCCGGCGCAGGGCTTCTTCGGCGGCGACGGCCAGGCGAGCTTCGAGAACGAGACGCAGATCTTCAAAGTCGCCCACCTGCGCAACATGTACCAGAAGGTCGGGATGTTCGGCATGCCGCAGATCGACTTCCTCGGCGGCGGCGACAACGGCCACAAGGGTGATCAGATCCGCGGCTTCGGCTTTCTCCACGACGGCAGCGTCGACACCATGTTCCGCTTCCTGAACGCGACCGTGTTCGACAGCGCCTTCGCCGACACCGTCGGCTTTCAGAACGACACCCAGCGCCGCAACGTCGAGCAGTTCCTGCTCGCCTTCGATACCAACATCGCGCCGATGGTCGGCCAGCAGATTACCCTCACCAGCACCAACGCCGGAACGGTGGGTACGCGCATCAACGACATGCTGGCGCGCGCCGCGGCGGGGGAGTGCGACGTGATCGTCAAGGGCACGCTGGCTGGCGTGCAGCGCGGGTGGTATCGCACCGGCGCCGGCACCTTCCAGAGCGACAAAACCGCCGAGGCTCCGGTCAGTGACGCCGCGCTGCGCGCGCTCGCCGCGACGGCGGGCCAGGAGCTGACGTACACGGCCGCGCCGCTCGGCTCGGCGGTGCGCGCCGGCGTCGATCGCGATGAGGACGGGTTCTTCGATCGCGACGAGCTCGATGGCGGGTCCGACCCGGCCGATCCAAATAGCATTCCGGGCGGGCCGACGCCGACCTTCACCCCGACGCCCACCAATACGGCGACGGCGACGCGGACGCCGACCAACACCCCCACCCGCACGCCGACCCGCACGCCGACACAGACGCCGACCCTGACGTCGACGCCGACCGAAACGCCGACGGCGACGGAAACGCCGACCTTCACCGCTACGTCGACTCGGACGTCGACACCGACCCGCACACCGACCCGGACGGCGACGCCGACCTTCACCTCGACGCGCACACCGACGGCGACGCCGACGTTCACCAACACTCCGACCGCCACACCGACGTCCACCGATACGCCGACGGCGACGCCGACCTTCACGGCCAGCCCGGCGCCCTGCGCCAACATCACCGGCGCCCGCCTGAAGATCTCGAACAATCTGGCCCCCGGTGGCGACGAGAAGATCAAGTTCGACGGTGAGCTGCAGCTCGCCGTGCTGGCGCCGCCGATCGACCCGATCGCCAACGGGTTGCAGTTCACGGTCACAGGCGGACCCGGCAACCCCGTGGTGTTCACGCGGCAGATTCCGGCTGGCGAGTCCGCCAGCCCGTCGCTCCCCGGCTGGAAGCGCAACGGCGCCGGGACGCGCTGGACGTTCAAGGATGCCAACGGCGCCCTGGCCGGCGGGATCACCAAAGTCATCGTCAAGAGCGGTGCGACGCCCGGCTCGTACCGGATCAAGATCAAAGGACGCGCTGGCGACTTCCAGGTCGAAGCCGCCGAGCTGCCCGTGAGCGTGGAAGTCGTGCTCGGCGGTGCGGCGCAGGAGTTCGCCGGGCAATGTGGCGAGGCGTCGCTCGCCGGTCCGAGCCCGGCTTGCACATGGGCTGGCGGCGGCAAGGTGCTCAACTGCCGGTGAGCCCCGTCGCGCGGAGTCGCTAGCGGCGAGGATGCGCGAGAAGCGCGACAGAGGGCGGAGGCCTTCGGCGTTTCTCGCGCCTTGCCGCGGCCAACCGTCTGATCTCGGGCGTCAACCGGGCGCGCGCTCCCGGTCCGCCGCCATCTGGTGCCGGAACGCCCGACCGTCGGTCCAGTAGTAGTAGCTCCGGCCGGCCACATCGACGCCCCGCGCCACCACCTCCATGGCCCAGAACGCGGCGCTGTCCAACGCCGTCGCGCCGAACATGGCGCGATAGTTCTGCCAGGCCCGCCATGCCACGAGCGGGTTGACCACCGGCACGAAACGCCGCGCGCGCAACGTGCCGTCCTTGAGGTCAGCCATCACCGAGCCGCACGCCTTGTTGAAGCGCTCGCGCAGAAATGAGCGCGGCGTGTAGGTCTTCAGATGCGTGAGCGCCAGCGCGGGATCGAGGACCACGACGTACCCGGCGCGGCTGACACGGCGCGCCATGTCGGCGTCGGCCCCGTGGCGAAAGCGCTCGTCGGGGAGCCCCACCTGATCGAGCACTGTGCGGCGAATGCTCATGTCGCCGGCGACCAGCCGCTCCCAGTGGTCGAGTCGCTCGAGCCGCTGGCAGACCTCGTACTCCTCCCGGTAGTGCGCTTCGTAGAATTTGTCGCAGAAACTCGGGCTGCGCGTCTTCAGCGGTCCACCCGCCGCCCCGACGCGCGGATCGCGGTAGTGCGCGACGTGCCGGCGCAGCCAGTCCGGCGCCGCCAGACAGTCGTCATCGGTGAACACGATCAGCTCGCCGCTGGCGAACGGCAGCGCCCGGTTGCGCGCCGCCGTCGAACCGATGCTGTGCTCGAAACGCATCAGGCGCAGGTGCGCGAACTCGCGCCGCACCAGCTCCGAGGTGCCGTCGGTCGACGCGTCGTCGACGACGATCACTTCGTAGTCGTCGTGGTCCTGACACGCCAGCGCCGCCAGGGACTGGCGCAACAGTTCGCGCCGATCACGGGTCGGCAATATCACTGAGCAACGCACGGCAGGTCTTCGCGACGGCCTTTGCTAGCAGAGTGGCGCGCCTGTGTCAGGCCGCGACGGCTTGGTTCGCGCAGCGAGAGTGACTAGTAGTTGGACGCACGCCATGCGCTCGCATCCGAAGGTGCTGTTCCTCGCCGCCGATGCCTGGGACCCCAACCTGGTCTTGCGCTGGGCCAACGAGGGGGCGCTGCCCAATGTCCGTGCCCTGCTCGATGGCGGTGCCTGGGCGACGGTGGCGAACTCACCCGCGGTGTTCGAAGGCGACGTGTGGCCGACGTTCTTTACTGGCGCGTCTCCCGCTCGGCACGGCAGGTTCTGCTATCGCCAAATGCGCTCCGGGACGTACGAGATGTATGACTTCGAGCCCGAGCACCTGCACTGCGAGCCGTTCTGGGCCGCGCTCGGCCGCGCCGGCCGGCGCGTCGCGGTGATCGACGTGCCGAAGGCGCCGCTGGTCGCGGAGCTGAACGGCATCCAGATCGCCGACTGGGGCACGCACGACCCGGAACGCCACGGATTCTGCACCTGGCCGCCGCACCTGGCTGGCGAGATCGAGGCTCGCATCGGCCGCGATCCGGTCGGGCGTTGCGACGGCTTCTTCACCCGGCACGAGTGGCCCGGCGCCCTCTACGCAGCGCTGCGCGAACGCTCGGCGCGCAAGACGGCACTGATTGGTGACGTGCTCGCGCGCGCGCCGTGGGATTTGCTCCTGGCGGTGTTGACTGAAACCCACTGCGTCGGTCACCAGCTCTGGTTCGTCCACGACCCCGCGCACCCGCAACACGACCGCCAGATCGCGCGCACGCTGGGCGATCCGCTCGAACAGATTTACCGCCAGACCGACGCGGCAATTGGGACGCTGCTGGCGCAGGCAGGACCCGACACGACCGTGTTCGTCTACTGCAGCCACGGTATGGGGCCGATGTACGATGCCACACCCTTGCTCGGCACCGTGCTCAACCGGCTCGGTCACGCAGCCAAGCCGGTGCCGCGGCGGCGCATTCCTGCGCCCCTGTTGGGTCTGTGGCGGCGCCTGCCGAAGGCCGTCCGCGCGGCGCTGGCACCGCTGCGCGATCCGCTCGTGCGCGACGTCGCGGCCAGCGCCCACGCGTTCGATCCTAGCGGCCGGTGCTTCCAGGTGCCGAACAACGACGGCGTGGCGGCGATCCGCGTCAATCTCGTCGGCCGCGAACCGCAGGGGCGCGTGCAACCGGGGGACGAGTTCGAAACATTCTGCGCCGAGGTGTCCGACGATCTCATGCAACTGCGCAATGCGGACACGGGAGCGCCGGCCGTGAGCCGCGTGCTGCGCCTGTCCGAGCACTTCGACGGCCCGTGTTTCGACGACCTGCCCGACCTCGCTGTCGAGTGGAGTCGCGCGGCGCCGATTCGAGCCCTGATATCGCCCAGGATCGGGCGCATCGAGAATCCCGGCCACTCCTGGCGCACCGGCGACCACACGCCCGACGGCCTCATCGTGGCCCGCGGTCCGGGCATCGCCCGTGGCGCGCTGCCGCATGCCGTTCCCTCGACCAATCTGGCGCCGACCATCGCCGCGCTGCTCGGCGTCACGCTAAGCGACATCGACGGCGTCCCCGAAGCAGCGCTCCTTCCGCGCTAAGTTCTGAATTCCGGTCCCCCTCCTTTCCAAGGAGGGGCTAGGGGAGGTTCAGCCGGCAGCCCTACACAACGCGCAGCTTGCAACTCCGCGCCGCACGCGCAAGGCGCGGCCAGACGGCGGGGTCGGCGAGATCGTGGTCCGATTCGAGCCCCAACGCCGTGCGCGGCGCGCGGTCGGTGAGGACGACGCAGATCGAGCCGGCCTGGCGACCGCGCCAGCGAATGCCGTGCAGCGCCGGGTACCGTTCGTAGCAGGCGCGCGCCCAGGCCTGGGCGCCGGCGTAGTCGGTGGTGGCGGCGATCTCCTGCGTCAAGCCGATGCGGCGCGCGCCGACGCCGACGAGGTCGAGCAGGGGGATCGGCGCTGCGGCGCGCACTACCGCGACGCGCCGCCCGGCCGCCCGGTCGACCAGTCCCAAGCGACCGAAGCTCTCGCTCAGCGCGCCGAGCAGCGACGACGAGGCGTACCAGACGCTGCGGTCGGGGCTGTCACCGAGCGGCGGCAGGTGGTGGTCGAAGCGCATGTCCGACAGCGGCCCGAAGGCGCGCGGCTGGTGCCACGGCCCGCGCCCGCCGTCGTAGAAACGCACCAACCGCACACCGGGGCGCAGCGTGTGTACCGCCGGTTGCGCGGGCAGCTCGGCCGGCGGCGCAGGGAGGCTCAAGGCATGTGACCGTGCTCGGCGGCAAGCTGCACCACCGCCGCGCGCTCATTGCGGCGCAAGGCTTCGATCGGCGGCCGATCGCGCAAGCTCGGAGCCGCCTCGGTAAGCCACAAGGCGGCACCGGCCGGCGAGAGCCGCAGGTGCTGGAGGACTTCGCCCAATCCGGGCACCACGCCGCCCGGCGCGTCGGGCTCGAACTGCCAGTCGGGATAGCGCCACTGGTTGCCGACCCGCAGCGCCAGCACACGCCCTTCGCGGCGCAGCCGTTCGAGCGCTTGCCGCGAGCGACCGATCTGCACGCTGGCCTCCGCCGCGCCGACGCAGCGCTGCAGCAGCCGCCGGCGGCGCGCCTGCATCTCGAGCTCGCCCTGGAGCACCGCCACGGCTGTCGCGGACGCGTCCATCGGCGCATCGACTGCCGCCAGCGGATCGATGCCGCGCGTTGGCGCGATCGATTCCAGCGCCCGCACCAGCGCCGCCGCGACGGCCCGGCGCCGCGCCGCCGGCGCGCCGCTGGTCGCAAACTGCGCCAGGCGCTCGACCACCACCAGCTCCTCGTCGGTCAGGTGCTCCGCTGCCTGCAGCGCCGTGCGCACCCGCCGCGGCGAGACAGTCAGGCGGGCCGCGGCCTCGGCCACCATCGCATCGCCCCACTCGCCAGCTGCCGGCCCCGCCCGACGCGCCACCAGCCGGCGATGCTGTCTACTCGGTGTGCGCTCGCCTGCTCCGCTCATGACTGCATATGTAGCGGTTGTTGCATCAAGACGCAATGCACGCACGGAACTTATGCCGCGCTCGATGCGGAAATCAGATCCGGAAGGTTGGCCGCAAAAAGGCGCAAGAGACGCAAAAGATCAGCGGCTCACGACCCGCCACTGTTTTGTGCCTTTTGCGCTTTCTCGCGGCTAAGGATTCTCAGGGCTGCGTTGAGCGGGATGCGCATCCACCCAGCGCGTGATCTCAGCCACGACGCGTTCCGGGCGCTCCTCTTGCGGTAGGTGGCCGGTCTGTTCGAACACCACCAGCTCACTGCCCGCGATCAGGTCGTGATAGCGGCGGGCGATCGCTGCCGGCACCAGCCGGTCGGTGTCGCCGGTGAGCACCAGCGTCGGGGCGCGGATGGTCCGCACCTGGGCGGGGCGGTCGTCGGGGACATGATGCCCGAGGCGGGCGATGAAGGCGTTGTCACCGCCCGCCGTGCGCAGCGGCGCGTAGTAGGCGTCGACGTCGGCTTCAGTGATCTGCGACGGGTCGTACACCGCGCGTTCGAGGCCTTCGCGCACGCGGCCGCGTCCGGGCAGCGCGCGCAGGATCGGGCCGAGGATCGGCCATTGCGCCAGACGGAAGGCGAGCGGCTGGGGCGGATCGGGCCGGGGCAGGCCGGCAGCGCCGATCAACACGAGCCCGGCGACGCGCTTGGGGTGCAGGATGGCGGTTTCGGTGGCGACGTAGCCGCCCATGGAGTTGCCGACCAGCACGGCCTGCGCGACCCCCGCCGCGTCGAGGTAGCCGACGACATGCGCCGCCATCCAATCGGGGGCATAGCTGGCGCCGTCGGGCTTGTCGCTGAAGCCGTAGCCCGGCAGATCGATGGCGTGCACGCGATAGTGCGCGGCGAGCGGCTCGATGACTTTGCGCCACGAGTAGGTACTGGCCGGGTTGCCGTGGATCAGGACGATATCGCGGCCGCTGCCCTTGGTGATGGCGAACATCTGCAGGCCGTTGACGGTGACGAACCGCCCGTCGTTGCGCGCCAGCGTGTAAGGCGTGCTGCGCGCCAGCTCCGCCGGTGGCGGGCCGGCACAGGCGGCGGCGAAGAGCACGACGAACAGGAGACCGCGGCGGATCATTTCGCCGCCTCCTCGACGCGGCGCATCCAGGCGACGATCTCTGGCCCGAGGGCCGTCGGCAGAGCGGGGTCCACCACCTCGAGCATGATGGCGGGTCCGTACAGCGCGGCGTCGGCCAGCGTGGGCGTGTCGCCGAAGATGAACGGCCGCTGCCGCAGCGTCACGCGTGTGGGCTCGAGCATCTCGTTGGCGCGCGCCAGCAGCACCGCGCGGTCGCGCTCCCACTCGTCGACGCAGCCGCGGCCGAACTTGCGCTCCTTGATGAAGACGTAGAGCGCGCGTTCCCACGCGTCGGTGAAGCGCCGCCGCGTCGGCGGCGAGGCGAGGCGGAAGAGCACGTCCTCGAGCGGGCCGTCGCACCAATCGGCGTACGCCCAGATCGGCCCCTCCAACGTGCTGGGCACCAGCCGCCCGCTGCTGTCCTCGCGCACCAGCTTTTCGCAAATCGCGCGCGAGTCGACGGTCACGACGCCGGCGTCGTCGACCAGCACCGGCACTTGAATGTAGCCGCCGGTGATCGTCGCCAGCTCGGTGCGATTGCCGAACGGCACCTCGATGCACTCGTAGCGCCGCCCGAGCAGATCGAGCGCCATCTGCGCCTTGCGCGCGTAGCAGCTGTAATCGAGCCGATAGAGCTTCATCGCCATCACCCCCTTGCCGAGTCGCGTATCGCGCCGCCCCGCGTCGCTGCAAGGGCAGTCGACGAACGTTGCAACACGTGACACCATAGAGGCTGTCGATACGGGAGATACGAATGCCAGCCGTCAGCAACAAGACCAACAAGCCCCTGAGCGTCCCACTGCCAGGCGGCAAGACTCTGCACCTGGGCCCGGGTCAGACCGGGCAGATCGCCGCGCGGGCCGCGGAGGGCGCCGCGCTCAAGAAGCTCGTCGAGGCCGGTGAGCTCGAGCTCGTCGGAGACGATTCGCAGTACGGCGCCGGAGCCAGCGGCGGCAGGCGAGGGCGCGGAACCGGATTCCCGTCGCCGGGCGGGATTCGCCGCACTGGTAACCGCTGAAGTACCGAGGGCTTGCTCGGCAGGTCGGCGCTTGACCGGTTCGGAGGCCTGCAATAGGTAGGGTCCGAACCCGACTGGGCGTACGCGACGCACGGCGTGGCAAGCGACGGAGACGCTGTCAGAGTTGCTCAGCCGGGGGAACCAGGAAAGAATCGGTTCTCGAATGCGTTCTCACACTCATGACAGAACAGCAACGGTACCCGCCAGGGATCAGCCGGCATACACGGCCGCAGAAGCGGCGCGCTATCTGAAGCTGCCGGTGGCGACGCTGCGCTCTTGGGTCGTCGGGCGCGGCTACCCCACCGCGTCCGGAACCGAGCGCTTCCACCCTTTGATTCACCCGCCGCAGCGGCAGCCGCCGCTCCTCTCGTTTTCCAACCTCATCGAGGCCCATGTGGCCCGCTCGCTCAGGACCGAGCACGGGGTATCTGTGAAAGCACTGCGCCAGGCACTGCGGTATGCCGAGCAGAAGCTGGGCATCGAGCGGCTCTTGTTGCGCAAGGAACTGAGTACCCAAGCCGGTGTGGTATTCCTCGAGCGTTACGGAGAGCTCATCAGCCTCTCGGCATCGGGCCAGTTGGCCATGCGCCGCGTCTTCGGCGAGCACCTCAAGCGCGTCGTGTGGGACACGCAGCGCTTCCCAGTGCGCCTCTACCCGTTCCTCTCCGCCGAGCCCATTACACCGGACCGGCCGATCGCCATTGACCCGCAGATCGCCTTCGGACGTCCAATCGTGGCCCGCAAGGGAATTTCCACGCACGTGATCGCCGAGCGCATCGATGCTGGCGAAACGGTCCGTGATCTGGCGGTGGACTACGATCTCACCGCGGCGGAGATCGAGGAGGCCGTGTTCTACGAGCGCGCGGCTTGAGCCTCGTTTTCTTCACCGATCGCGATCTCGGCAACATCTTTCCAGACATACTCTCGAAAAGCGGGCTTACGGTCGAAAGGCACCGCGATCACTTTCAGCCCGACTGCAGCGATGAGGAGTGGCTGCGTGTCATCGGCGAGCGCCGCTGGGTAGCGGTGAGCCACGATGCCCGCATCCGCTACAAGTCAAACGAGCTTGCCGCGGTTGTTCGATACCAGGTCGCGCTCCTCGTAGTCATTGGCAAGACTCAACACGCCGATCTTGCCCGCCACTTCGTGTCGACGGTTCCGAGAATCGCGACCTTCCTCGAGCGCCACAAACCGCCCGTCATCGGGAAAGTGCACCGACCGCTCTCCGTTGATCTCGCCCGCAACCCTCGCGCGCCCGGCACGGTGTCGCTCTGGTATCCGAAAGAGGCGAGCTAGCGCACGCATGCCCGCGCGGCTTCACCGGTCGAGTGGGTACACTTTCCGCCTAGGGCGCTTCCCTCGCTGTCCCGGTGAGCGCGGGCCTTCAGTACCGGATTTGCCGGGGACGTGACCTGATCCGGGCGTCGATCAGGACCCGGTACTCGCTCTTCTGTGTGCGGTCTGTTCGCGATCATGGTATCGGCCTTGGCCATCGCCATGGCGCGCGTGTTCGTTTCCTCCACTTGCACCGACCTCGCATCGTTTCGCGACGAGGCGCGGAAGGCGATAGCGCAGAAGCGGATGGAGCCACTGCTGTCCGAGGACTGGGAGGCCGCCGGCTATCCGCCGCTCGCAGAGTGCCTGGAGCGCATTGACGAGCTCGATCCGCAAAGCGACGTGGTCATCGCCATCGTCGCGCGCTGGCACGGCTGGACTCCGCGCGATCAGCCCGACGGCGTGCACAAGAGCATTACGCGTCTTGAATGCGAGCGGGCAGCCGAGCGCGGCGTCACGATCATTCCGCTCTTTCTAGACGACGAGGTCGATTGGCCGGCGGCGCAGAGCGAAGATCACCGTCTGGTCGTGGCCAGAGAGCGGCGCAAGCAGGACAAGACGATCAGTCTCGATGCCGTCGAAGACGAGATCGAGAGGAACAAGGCGGCCCTGGCCGACTTCAAGGAGTGGCTCTCCGACGGACGGCAGTTCAAGTCGTTTGGCAGTAAATCGGACCTCAACGGCAAGATCGTAACCGCACTCGACCACTGGCAAGAACCAAGAGGAAAGCCAAAGCCGGCGCCGCGGGTGTCCAACAAGACCTTCGATCGCGGGGCCTATCTGAAGTGGTTGGCAGAGCGCTCGGATCCGATGGGTCTGCTCGGGCTCGACGCCAGGCAAGCGCAGAGAGCGAGGCTGCGCAATGTCTACATCCCGGCGCTCGTTCGTATACCAGAGGCGGTGCGACCAGCCCGGGGCCGCAGGAGGATCCAACTCGATGTCGAGCAGAGCGCAGGCCTCTTGTTGCACCAGATCGCGGAGCGCTCCCTCTACGTCGCCGGTGCGCCCGGCGCGGGCAAGTCGACGTTCTGTCGATGGCTCACGCTCATTACCGCGCTGGGACGCGTGCCCGAACACCCGCTGCCGGCACCCCAGGATTTCACCGAGGTGTTCCCCACCGCGCTTGGCGATCGCCTGCCGGTTCTTTGCGCGCTCAGGCACCTCGGCCGCCTGCGCACCCCCACCAGCGAAGGTCGCGATCGGCTCGTTTGCCAGGGTGATGGCGAGTGGACCTGCGAGAGTCTCACGGCGGCGCTGTGTGCCTGGCTCGATCACGACAAGCCCGGTGGGCTCGACGGGGTGGCGTTCCGGGCCGCGATCGACAGGGGAGAATGTCTGCTCATTCTCGACGGCGTCGATGAGCTTCCGACGTCTGTCGTCGAGGCCGGGGTCGAGCACCGGCCTCGCGCCAACTTGGTCAGCGGCCTCGGCGACGCGCTGCACGGGTGGAGTGCAGGTGGCAACCGCGTGCTCCTCACCAGCCGACCTTACGGATTGCAGGCGCGCGAGCGCCACACGCTCGGTCTCGAAGCGACCGACCTGGATCCGCTGCCTCCGGTGTTGCAAGAGCTGTTCATCCGCCGCTGGTATCAGGCGGTGGACCCTGCCGAGGCTGATGACTTGAGCGCGGCGCTCCTGCGCCATCTGGACGAACGCCAGGACGAAGGCATCGCCGAGATGCGCCAGAACCCGATGCTCCTCACCGCCCTGTGCGTCAAGTTTCACGAAGGCCGGCGGCTGCCCAAGGACGTCTACGAGCTCTACGACAAGGTGATCGACCAGGTGCTCTACGGCCGTTACCACGAGACGACGGACGAGCAGCGCATCCGGCGCCAGCTGGCGGCGATCGCGCTGGGCATGCACACCGGCGAAGGGGTCGGCGCCCCCCGCGTCACCCCGGCCGCCGCCGTGACCCTGACCGAGGTCGACAAGATCCTCACCCTGCAAGCCAAGCACGAGTCGCGCGCCGAGAGCGCCGATGCGGCGACCGAGAAGCGCGAGGCATTGCTCACGACCTCGGGCCTGCTGCTGCCGCGCGGTGACGGCGAGGCCGAGTTCTATCACCTGAGCTTCCAGGAGCTCCTGGCCGCCGAGCGCATGCACTTCCTGCATGCGGATGGTGCCACAACCCTGCGCCGGCACCTCGAAGAGCGCGCCGCGACGGCCGAGTGGCGTCGCACGCTGACCTTTCTGTTCGCCGCCGATGCCAGGCAGCGGGCGGAGCGCGCCTTGGAGACCTATCTCGATGTCCTCGGCCCGCATTTGCGGCCGCTGGCGGTGCTGGCGAACCCGAATCCGGCCCTTTTGCTCGCGGACTGTCTCGAGATCGCCCATGCGAAAGCGTGGAAGGTCGAGGACCTTGCGGACGACTTGCTGGACGCCTGCCGGGCGGCGCTCGATCCCCGGATCGATCCGCGAGCCCGCGCCCGTCTGTGGGAGGTTGCCGGGCGTCTCGGCTTCGACCGCCGTCGCGGCGTCGGTCTCGATGCAAACGGCCTCCCGGACATCGAATGGTGCGACGTTCCCGAAGGAGAGGTCGAGCTCGAGAAGAAGGCAGGCACCTTTCGCGTAGCGCCGTTCCGGATCGCCAAGTATCCGATCACGCATGCCCAGTTCGAGGCCTTCACTGCGGCCGGCGACGGTTACCGCAGCGACGCCTGGTGGGAACCGGCGGCCCTGGAGCGAAGCGACGGCTCGCGGTCGTGGAGTCCGCGATGGACCGCGCCGAACGGCCCGTGCGAATGCATCGATTGGTGGGAAGCGATGGCGTTCTGCCGCTGGCTGACAGCGAAGCTCGAAGCAGGCGGTCTGCTCGCGCCCGGCATGGTCATTCGGCTGCCGGCGGAATGGGAGTGGCAGCAGGCCGCGACCGCGAGCAAATCCGAGTGGACCTATCCGTGGGGCCCCGACTTCGCCGCCCAGCACGCGGACACGGCAGAAGGCGGGCTCGACCGGACCAGCCCGGTCGGATTGCATCCGAGCGGAGCCTCACCGGTTGGCGCCATGGATATGGCTGGCAACGTCTGGGAGTGGTGCTTGAATGCGTACGAGCCTGCCGGGGACGTGGACCCCGGTGGTGAGGTTCCGCGGGTGGTGCGGGGCGGGTCGTGGCTCTTCGGTCGTGACCTCGCTCGCGCTGCCTGCCGCAGCGGGGATCACCCGGACGGTCGCAGCGACGGTCTGGGGTTTCGGGTGTGTTTGTCGTCCCCCATCTCTTCGAAGCATGGAGCACGGCGACGCTGATCGCTGATCCTCTGATTTGCTGTTCACTGACCGCCGCCCTGCGGCGGTTGGGCGCGTAGCGCCGGTCGACATTTCCCAAGATCTGCCTTGCCGATTCCCATCGGGGGGAGGCACTATGCGTGGGCCGGCGAACAGCCGGCGGGGTCGCCCGCAAACGCTCCGCGGGTGGTGCGGGGCGGGTCGTCACCGCGTCCTCCATCCCGGTGGAAGGGGCCGGTATTCCCTCTCACCGGCCTTTAGCGCACTAGCCGACGCGCTTGAGCTGTGGATGCTCCGCAGCTCTCCAATGGGCAAGTCGCCCCAGACAACTTGATTCTCGCCGCGATGGACGAGTCGGCACCACTCGCGCTCACGCCTGGGCTCCCTGATCGGTGCGAGAATGCGTGAATCCGAAGCCTCAGCATTGTTTGCGATGCACACAAACGAATGGACCAATAAACCCGCGGCCGCGTTTCCGAGGTACTCAAATGCGGACGTGTCTTGGTTCCACGCCGGTACCAATAGGAGCTCGATTTGTCCTGTCAGAGCCGAAAGGGCCGAAGCTTCCAGAATCTCACTGCATATGAGGACGGAGACGCGGCCATAGTTCGAGTCCACGATCAATGGCACGTGAATTGGGCTTGACCTCGCTAGACGCTTGCCTCGTTCTCCTAGGAGTTCTTCCTCACGACGAGCAGCATTACGCTTCGTCCAGCTGATCACTGCTGCGGCGTGCATGCGGTCCGGAAAGATACCGATCACCTGGTTTACAAGGGCACCCTGTTTGTTCTCACGGTACTCAAGCCCCGCAACGATCCCAAGGTCCTTCTGAGCTGCGTGATCACAGAGCGCACGTGCCCACAACTGAGGCACAGACAACTCTGGCAGGACTACGATCGACGAAACTCCCTTTCGCCTGACGAGCTTCGCGGCCCTTCCAGCATTCCGAAGGGCGACATCCAGTTCCTCTAAGCGCTGCACGGTCAGAAGAGGCTTCGCATTCGCAGCAGCCTCGAATGCTGTGCCCGGGACGGGAAGGTTTGCAAGTATGACCCGAACACACTCGGCGTTTGCTGCAGCGCCAACCCGAAATAGTAGCTGTCTTCCGTCCTTCCGTAGGCCCACTGTTGCAACGCTGCGGCGCCGATATCGGGTTCCACGGAGCGCGTCGACACACCTGTCGATTGTGCTGCCAACATCCTCGCGGATATTCTTGTCGCGCTCCGCTGAACCGAGAAACCTCCTCGCGATGTCGGCATAACGTGGAGGTTTGGTCGACAAGAGCAAGGCGACCTCCGGCACTCCGTCCCACACACGCTCTCCTAACGTATACGACCGCTGCATAAATCGACTTACGTCGGTTAGCATTCCGTTGACCAACCGCTGCGTTCTTGCGGCTCTTCGAGCCGCTGAATACTCCTTGCGCACCGCCATCGGAAACTCTCGAGAAAGAACACCGAAGACCCTAGCGTCGTCCTCTCGATCGAGGTGTCGCAAATCGGCGCGGCGAAGAAGCCTGGCGTCGGCTCCTGTCGTCGCGGTCTCAATCGGCAATCGCGGTTCGTTCAGCGCGCAGGAAGTGGCAATGACCTCGCGGACTCGTCTCCGTAGATAGTCCCTGAGGCTACGGATCGCCGCTCCACGCTTAAGCGCTTGCCCTCGCCACAAAATCTCTTGAACTCTCTTCATCGCGCTTGCGCTCGATCGTCGCCCAAGCCATCTAACAATCTTTACCGCGACCGGACGGGACCTGCAGATTAGAGCGACCCGCAGCAGGGAGAGCGCAAACTCAAAGTCATCCAATTCGATGTTACCATCGATAGCGGACAACATTCTGCTTGATCGCTGCTCAAGCAGATCACTCGCCTCCTTTTGCGAAACGAGAAGCGCGCATCGCTCAAGCCCTCTAACAACTTCTGAAGCAAGAAGTCGTCGCAACGTGAACCTATCTGCATCCCGGAGGCGCGGCACGCCATCAGCTGGCCCTGCGCCGTCGGCGAAAAGGTCAACGACTTCCATCTCGGCCCCCAGCCGATCCAGATTGCCAAAAAAGGCGCGCTTCTCGCTAGTGACAACAGAGAAAGACTGCTGCACTGCACCTAAAAACTCCACGCCCGGCTCACCGAATAGGTCGTGCACGAGAGTTTTCGGTCCATTTAGCTCAAACACTGCACCTGTAGCCGGTACCTGAAACGTCCAACCTCTGTCGTCCTGAACGAAACCAGGAAAAATTTTCTCTAGTGCCGCACTCTTTGACTCGGGTACCGGCTGAGCGGGGTCAAGTGCGGAAACAACGACAATATCATCCACATATCGCCGGTACAGGATGACACCTGGCCGTCCCTCAACATACGTGTCGAGGCTCGCCAAAGCCGCATTCGCAAACACTCGACTGCTCAGCGCCCCGATCGGCACACCGGTGTCCGTATCTATGTCAGCTCCTCCTACCGATCGGCGTAGGGCGCGGAATTTCCCGAAGCTACGCAGAAGCGATCTGGTCGCGACGCGATATCTGTCGGGGTCGAATGGTCTGCCGAGTTCCTTTGCGGCGTCGCACAGCGCTGAAACGAACGCTTCGCCTATTGCGAATGATGGATCTAAGGAATCGAAGAAGGAGGCGATATCTGTGTTCGTCACGATGACGCGTTGCCCGTCCCGTAATGCACCTTCCGCGCTTTGGATCGGCTTATCGCGAAACTGGGCAAAACTACTTGGCCAGTGCTCGTAAACGTATGGACCTTCGCGGTCCATGCCCCCCTCTTTGGTTACCCGCTTCAGTCTGTAACCTAGGCAAGATTCGTCGAGGAGAGCCTCAAGGGCACCACCGAACTCCCAGAGGTAAAGAACCTCGGTAATCGTGAATTCAGGAGATGGCTCGAGCTGCAGTCTAACGTTGAGACCGAAACTCCTTGGCGGCGATGCTGAACCAATACGGACGACGTCTGGTTTTTCCAACAGCGAAGGCGTGTTGGACCTTGGCATTACGACTAGGCGGCCGATGCGGATTGAATCGAACCAACGATCGCTCCGGAGCAGAGTTCGGAGACGACGGAGGTTTGTCGCGAGGTGCATCTCGAAGCGCGCAAGGTCGAACAAACCCACCGCGCCACGCTCGTTCGCATTGGCTCTCTTTGCTTGACGAAAGGCCAGTA
>CAYVUV010000365.1:0-6449 GCA_964455095.1 uncultured Binatia bacterium (SeqCode) | reverse complement strand
GCACGCCGGTCGACTATAGCGCGGGGAGGTGGCGATTTCTGCGTCGGGCCGGGCTGGCGGCCATTGCGATTTCTTCAACACTGCGCGGCTGAATCGCTGGAAATCCTCGCAATCTCGGGTGGCTGCGCGCTCCGGCCCATGCTGAACACGGATTCCGATTGAAGCTGAACGCCGATTCCGGCGGAAGCTGAACACCGATTCCGGGCATCCTGAACGCTGATTCCGGATGCTGAACACGGATTCCGGTGATGCTGAACACGAACTCGATAGCTGAACGACGCTGGGGATTCCTCTGTCGAAAGGACTCCCTGGATGGCGGCCTCCCGGCTACCGATGCGACAACTTCGTGAACTCTTACGACTGAAGTACGACGTCCGCCTGCCCCAGCGCGCCATTGCCCAGGCGTGCGGGGTCGGGCTCGGCACGGTGACCGCCTATCTGCAGCGAGCGCAGGCGGCAGGTCTGACGTGGCCCCTGCCGGCGGACCTAGATGACGCGGCGCTCGAGGCGCGCCTCTTTACGCGGGCACCGCTCGTGGTGGCGGACCGCGCGCTCCCCGTCTGGCCGGAGGTCCATCAGGAGCTCAAGCAGGCGGGCGTGACGCTCACGCTGCTGTGGCAGGAGTACCGGGCGGTGCACCCGCACGGCTATGCCTACAGCCAGTTTTGCGAGCGGTATCGGCAGTGGCGCCGCGCACTCAAGCCGTCGATGCGCCAGGTGCACCGGGCCGGCGAGAAGCTCTTTGTGGACTTCTCGGGCAAGCGACCGTCGCTCGTGGATCCGGCGACCGGCGAGGAGGTGGCCGTCGAACTCTTCGTCGGCGTGCTCGGCGCCAGTGGTCTGATCTACGCCGAGGCGACGCGCAGCCAAGACCTGGCGTCGTGGGTGACGGCGCACGTCCACATGCTCGAGTACTTCCAGGGCAGTGCGGCGATCTGGGTGCCCGACAATTTGAAGAGCGGCGTCACGCGGGCGCACGCGTACGAGCCGCACGTCAATCGGACCTACGAGGAACTGGCCCACCACTATGGCGCGGTGGTGATCCCGACGCGCGTCGCCCGCCCGAAAGACAAGCCCAAAGCGGAGGTGAGCGTCCAGATCGCCCAACGCTGGGTCCTCGCCGCGCTCCGGCACCAGACCTTCTTCGCGCTGGCCGATCTCAATGCGGCGATTCGCGCCCGCGTCGACGCCATCAACGACCGCCCGATGAAGGCGGTCGGCGTGAGTCGGCGCGTCCTCTTCCAGCAACTCGATCGTCCGGCGCTGCGCCCCTTGCCGACGGTGCGCTACGAGCTCGCCGAGTGGAGGCCCTGTCGCGTCAACATCGACTACCACGTCGAGGTCGCCCACAACTACTACAGCGTGCCGTATCAACTCGTGCACGCGCAGGTCGAGACGCGGGCCACCGCGAGCACCGTCGAAGTCTTTGCGCACGGGCGGCGGGTCGCGTCCCACCAACGGCTCACGGGGCGCGGCCGGTATGCCACCCAGCTGGCCCACATGCCGCACGCGCACCGGGCCCACGCCGAATGGACGCCCTCACGGCTGATCGCCTGGGCCGAGCAGAGCGGGCCCGCGACCGGGCGCTTCGTCGCGGGCCTGCTGGAGCGACGTCCGCATCCGGAACAAGGCTATCGCGCCTGTCTCGGCCTCATGCGCCTCGGGCGCATGCACGGCGCGGACCGGCTCGAGGCGGCGTGTCGCCGCGCCGAGCAGCTCCAGTCCTATCGCTATCGCACCGTCGAGCACATGCTCACCACCCAGCAGGATCGGCTCCCGCTCGACGAGCCGCCTGCGCGTCCGCCCGTGGACCACGACAACCTCCGCGGCGCGGCCTACTACGAGGAGACGTATGCTGACCCATCCCACGATTGAGAAACTCCACGCGCTCCATCTGCCCGCGATGGCGCAGGCCTTCGACCAGCAACGCGGCTCGAGCCAGCACGCCGAGCTGAGTTTCGAGGACCGCTTTGGCCTCCTGGTCGACCACGAGTGGACGGCGCGTGAGCAGCGGCGCCTCACGCAACGGCTGCGCCACGCCAAGCTCCGATATCCAGCGTGCCTCGAAGACATCGATTTCGCCACGCCCCGCGGGCTCACCCGCGAGGTGGTGCTCAGTCTCGGCACGGGCGCCTGGATCCGCGAGCACCACAATCTGCTCATCACGGGACCGACCGGCATCGGCAAGTCCTGGCTCGCCTCGGCCTTCGTCCAGAATGCGTGCCGCCAGGGCTTCACGGCCACGTATGTGCGCGCGCCGCGGTTGCTCCACGAGCTCGTCGTCAGTCGCGGCGATGGCACGTATGCCCGGCTGCTCGCCCGACTCGCGAAGCTCGACGTCCTCGCCATCGACGATTGGTTGCTCGCGCCGCTGACCGACGCGGATCGCCGTGACCTGCTCGAAGTCATCGAGGATCGCAGTGAACGCCGCGCCACGCTCATCGCGAGTCAGCTGCCGCCGACCGCGTGGCATGCGGCGATCGGCGAGCCCAGTGTCGCCGATGCCATCTGCGACCGCCTCCTGCATCGCGCGCATCGGCTCACGCTCAAGGGACCGACGATGCGCGATCCGGAGGTCCGACGCAAGAAGGACGGCAAGTGATCGCGCCCTTCGAGGGGGCGCTCGTCGGCAGCCTCGGTCCACCGCCGTGCCGCGCGGGCACGCCGACGACCGCCCGCAGGACGTGCTGCCCACACCCGTGAACGAGCCTGATTGAGGACGACGACAGTAAGATGACCGGGGCGAAACGCCCCACAGGAGGATCAGGAGACCGCTACCGACCGTCGCTACGCTCCGAGACGTGTACGGCTTGCTCGGAATCCGCGTTCAGCATCCTCGGAATCGGCGTTCAGCTTGGCCGGAATGCGCAGTCGAGGATGACGCCGTTGGTATACGCCCAGAGGTCCATCGCGGCGCTCACGAACTCGGTCCCATTGTCGCAGTAGATCCGCTGCGGCAGGCCGCGCTCGAAGCGGAGCCGCTCAAGTGCAGCGGCGACATCCCGGCCGCCGAGGCCCTGACCGATGTCGATCGCGAGACACTCGCGGGTGTGTCAATAATCAGGTGACGTGCCCCCCAGTTATCAGCTGAAAGTCCCCCCTCCCGGTTACTCCGCCGCGGCGGTGGCCGCGATTTTCGATTTGAGCAAGCCTGCCTTCATCTTCTCCTTGAGCCGGTAGCTGTCGCCCCGGATGTTGACGGTGATCGAGTGGTGCAGCAGCCGGTCGAGGATGGCCGAGGCGATGACGGGATCGCCGAAGACCTCGCCCCACGCGCCCAGACTCTGATTGCTGGTCAGGATGATCGCCCCACGCTCGTAGCGGCGCGACACGAGCTGAAAGAAGAGATTGGCGCCCTGGCGATCGATGGGGATGTAGCCGATCTCGTCGATGATCAGGAGCTGCGGCTGCGCCAGGATCTTCAGCCGCTCGTCGAGGCGGCCCTCGGCCAGGGCCTTGCCGAGCGTGGCGATGAGGCCCGCCGCGGTCGTAAAGAGGACGCGCACGCCATGCTCACACGCCTTGAGCCCCAGGGCGACGGCGAGGTGCGTTTTGCCGACACCAGGCGGCCCCAGCAGGAGCACGTTGTCGCCGGATTCGAGATACCGGCCGGTGGCCAGCTCGCGGATCACTTTCGGGTCAATCGACGGTTGGAATTTGAAATCGAAGGCGTCCAAGGTTTTCTGAAACGGGAAGCGCGCCATCGAGACACGCATCGTGAGGTGCTTCTCGGCCTTGGAGCGAATCTCGAGCGCGAGCAGTTCGTCGAGAAAGTCCGAGTACGGGACGTCGCGCTTGGCGGCCTGCTCGAGCAAGGTGGGCAGCTCCGCTTCGAGGCGATGGAGCCGCAGGCGCTGACAGTGGCTGCGCAGGCGATCGAAGAGCGGCGTGCTCACTGACCACCGCCGACCGTGCTGAGCGTCTCGTAGATCGCGAGGTCGCGCACTTCGACGGTGCCGAGCGCGTGATAGGCCGGATCCCACTGTGGCGCGTCGGCCAGCGGCGGCGCGCCGGGCCGCAGCAAACCGGCGTAGTGCGCTGGCTCCATCACGACGGCGTGCCGACCGGCCTTCGCATGCTGGGCGATGCACGTGTCGCCGGCCACGATGACGTAGTGCGTGGCGGTCTCGCGGACATCGACCGTCTGGCCGACATAGCGCACGGGCACCGAGTACCGGCCGGCGGCGATCGCCACCAACGCGTCAGCGGCGACGATCCGACGCCGGGGCGCGGTGTAGTGATAGGGCGGCTGGCTCCCGAGCGGCGTTAGCGTCTCTCGGGCAAAACGATCAATCGGCCGCTCGTGGGTGGTGCCATGGACGCGCACATCTGACACCGTGGTGGCCCATTCGTCGAGCCACCGCTCCAGCGCGGCCCAGCTCGCGAATCGACGTCCGGCCAGCGCATTCCGCTTCACGTATTTCACGCCGCTCTCGACCTTGCCTTTGGTCCGCGCGCGGTACGGCTGACACGCACGCGGCGTGAAGCCGTAGTAGCGCGCGAAGTCCTCAAAGCGCGGATGCCACAGCACCTGGCCGGCGGATCGACCGAGTGTGATCGTGCGCGGATTGTCGTAGAGACAGCTGAGAGGGACCCCGCCAAAGTGGCGGAGCGCGCGCTCATGGCCATCGAGCAACGTATCGAGCCGCTCATTGCGGTACGCGTAGGCCACGGCCCGCCGCGAGAAACCGAGCGTGAAGACGAAGAAGTGGACCGCCGTCGCCACGTCCGCGATCCAGACCTGCAGCTGCCCGAAGTCCACCTGCGCCTGCTCGCCGGGGCCCGTCTCAAAGCGGACCGTCGCACGCGCGGCCCACTGACGGGTCGTCCGCAGGGGCTGCAGCGCGCGCTGGACCTGCTGATAACCGCCCGAGAAGCCCTGGGCCCTGAGCTCGCGGAGCAGGACGGCCCCATTCCACCCGACCTCGGGGCCGCGCCGCTCGAGAAAGGGCCGGTGTGCATCGATCGCTTTCGCGTAGACTCGCGCGGCCCGTGGCCGCCACGCCCCGCGCTGGCGCCAGCGCTTGATTGTCTTCTTGTCGATCCCCAGCTCGCGCGCGATCGCCTTCACCTGCTCGCCCCGCGCCAACCGGGCCAGCACCTCGCGCACGACGTCCTCTCGCAGCATCCAGCCCTCCACCGGTGCTGTGGGCACCGGCGTTGAGCCTACGTCCGTCCGCTGATCATTCATCGTCCTCTCCCTCAGAAATGGGGGGGGGACTTTCAACTGATAAGTCCTGGGGGGACTTTCACATGATTACTGACAGAAGCGACCGCAGCCGGTCCGAGCCCGGCTAGGCGAGCGATTCTATCCATGGCAACTTGAGCAATCCGGTGAGGAGTCGTGGGTTGAGTGCGAGCGCCACGCTCGCAACCTGCTCGGTCCCGATGGCTATGCCCGCCTGAAAGCCGAGATCGCCCGCGAGCAGTCTGGCGCCGTCGCGCCTGCCCCTGCGGAGGCGACCTCAGTCGGTGCGGCGCAGAAGCGCCTCTTCCAAGGCAAGCCCTCGTTGTTCGACGACGGCAGCGAAGACCCTGTGTAGGACATCCCCGATGAGCGACCAGCCGAAAGATCTGAAACGGTGGTACGAGAACTCGGTCAAACCATTCCTGCTCGAGCACATGCCAGCGAAGGTCGCCGACCTTGATGCCGCATTGACTCGTATCGATGCGCACGACCGACGTGTTGACGAGGAACTGGCCATTTGTTTCTTGGGCGATTCCGGTGTCGGCAAGAGTACGTTGATCAACGCCCTGGTCGCCGGTCGCGAAATGCTGCTGCCGTCGGGTGGCATCGGTCCACTGACAGCACTCGCGATGGAGGTTCGGTACGACACTGAGCCGTCGTTTGAGGCCGAATATCACGCCGCGAATAAGTTGTGGCAGGGTGTCATTTTTGGGCTCGAGCGCGGACACGAGAAAGAGCTGAAGGCATCCACTGGACAGGCCATCGACACATCGTTGCCCCTCGACGTCGAGGTTCAGGATGGCGACGCGCCTGACGTGCCTCCGCCGGTAGAGCCGGGTGATACTGACGCGAGCCGGCGCCTGGGGGCATTGCGCAAGCAAGCACAACTGCTCGTCAAGGGCAACCAGGACACGTCTGCGGACTTGCCGTACCTCCTGGACTGCCTCCGCGAGGCCGCCGGTAGCCGTCGTTTCTGGGGAACGACTCTCCTTGCCGAGGATGAATCCCGAGTGCGTCGGCTTGCAACTGCACTGACGATGGGGAAGGAGAAGCGATCCCATCGGTGTACCCGGACGCCCGCCCCTGAGGTCTTCGATCGCGACCTCCGCGACCATGCATCTGGCTTCCTGGCGCCGCTCATCAAGACGCTCCACGTGAGGTGGCCTTCGCCGCTGCTGGCGAATGGCATCGTCCTGGTCGATCTGCCCGGGGTTGGCGTTGCTGGAGACGTCTACAAAGAAGTGACGAGTACGTGGATCTC
>CAYVUV010000364.1:0-5902 GCA_964455095.1 uncultured Binatia bacterium (SeqCode) | reverse complement strand
GGCGGCGCGCGTGCGCGAGTCGAGCGGCGAACGCGATGGCCGGCGCTATCGCGTCGCGTTGCCCGACGGCGTCGATCTCGCCGACGATCGCGTCCTCACCGCGCTGGCCACGAGTGATCGCGTGCTCGCGGAGCTCTACGGCGCGTCGGGCTTCGCACAGCTCACGCTCTACGTCAGCCGCTCCCTGGGGCGCGGCTACTTCGATGGCAGCGGCGTCATCGGATTGCCCCCGTCGATCTTTCGCGGTGGCGACTACGGCCTCGGCACCATCGCGCACGAGGTCGCGCACAGCTGGTGGGGCGGCACGGTCGCCGGCCAATGGCTGCTGCCCAACCGCGGCAGCGAGTGGTTGGTCGAGGGCTTCGCCGAGCTGTCGAGCTGGCTCGTCCTGCGCGCCGAGCTCGGCGAGAGCGCCTTCACCCGCCGCCTGCGCGAGAGCGGCTACGATCCGCAACGCCCGACGACGCTGGCGGCGTTGACGCCCGTCGACAACGCCTTCGACCCGGCGGCGCGCGAGGCGATCTACCACAAGGGCGGCTACGTGGCGCTCATGCTGCGCGAGCAGCTCGGCGAGGAGACGTTTGCCAACGCCGCGCACCAGTTCATCGAACGCTTCCGCCACCGCCAGGCCGGTGAACACGACATCGAGCAGGTGTTCGGCGAGGTGGCGCAGAAGGACCTCGGCGGTTTCTTCGCGGCGTGGGTGCGCGGCGATAAGGAAGTGGACGTCGCGCTGGAGCCGCAGGACGGGGGCGCGGTGGCGCGCAACCGCGGCACGGCCCCGCTGCCGGTGGGGCTCGATCTGTGGCGCTTCGTCGCCGGCGAAGACGTTGCGCGCCAGCAGGTCGCACTCGATACCGCCACGCCGCTCGGCAACGCCGAGCGCCTGGTGCTCGACCCCGGCGCCCGCGTCGCCGACATGTACCGCGGCAACAACGTCTTCCCGCGCCGCGACAACCCGCGCGCCGTCGCCGCCTCGGCGCGCGGCGAGCTGATGGTCGTCTACGGCGAGCCGTATGCATGGGCGCCGGCGCGCATCGATCATCTCGATGCGCGCGGCACCGTGTTGCACAGCTGGGACTTCGACCGCGGCGTGCGCCGCGAGCCGACGTGGAGTGCCGACGGCACGCGCGTGCTGGCCATCGAGCCGACACGCGACGACCAGGCCGGCCTGGTCGCCTTGCAGACGGCCGACGGCAGCCGCCGCGGGCTCGGCGCCGCCACCCAGGCGACCGCCACCGCCGATGCGCTGATCGTCGCGCGCGGCGCGCAGCTGCTGCGCATCGCCGGCAAGAGCGAATCGACCATCGCGGCGTACCCGGGCGCGCAGGTCGCGGCCCCGCTCGCGGCGCCCGACGGCAGCGCGATCGCGTACACCGTGCTGGCGGGCCGCGAGCTCGACCTGCGCGTGATCGGCAGCGACGGCAGCGACGAGCGCCTGCTGCTGAGCGCGCAGCCGACCGATCTGCGCTGGCGCTGGGCGCCGGACGGCACGCGGTTGTTTGCCGTGCTGGCGGGTGATTGGGACTGGCAACTGTGGGAGCTGCCGCTCGACGGCAGCGCGCCGCGCGCCCTGGTGCGCGAGGCGGCCGCGATCGCCGACCTGGCCGTCGCGCCCGACGGCCAGCACGTGGCGGTGATTGCCGCCGCCGCGTTGGACTACGCCAACGAGCGCGGCGAGGTGTTCGTCATCGACATCCGCTCCGGTCAGGTCGAGCACTTCGACCTCGCCGGCAGCACCGCCCACAGCCTGACGTGGATCGACCCCAGCTCGATGCTGCTGGTCGTCTCCGACCCGCGCTTCGGCGAGGTGCCGGCGCGCCGCGAATTGCGGCGGTTGAGCGCCACGGGCGCGATGAGCGCGTTTCCGTAGGGCTCGGGTTTGATGACCCCGAAGGGGTCAGATCCAACAGCCCAGGGCAACGCCCTGGGTTGAGCGAAGCCAGCATTAGAAGCCCTGAAGGGGCGCAACTCGCCGCGTGTTCCGCCCCTTCAGGGCTATGAGCTGGCGGTTCACAACCCCAGGGCGTTGCCCTGGGCTGGTGAGTGTGACCCCTTCGGGGTCCCGGGCACCGCTCACTCGCGCAACTGCGCCAGCACCGGCGTGAAGAACTTCCCGAACACGTCGGCGGGCCGCGCTTCGCGCTCGCCGAGAAGCAAGACGATCGGGCCGCTCAACGGCGTATTGGCGGCAACGCGCCACGGGATGGCATTGGCCGTCGCGAGCTGGGCTTCGAGGTTCGACGTATCGACGTTCGTGCCGCCCTCTTTCAGCTCGAGGAGATCGAGCGCCAGCAGGCCGGCGGCACCGAGCAGCGAGAGCTTGTGCGACGGCGCGCGCAGCTCCTCCAGGAGCGCCGCGTTGCCGAGCGAGTCGGCGAGCGCACTCTCGTTGTCGGCGCATTCGGCCAGCAGCGTCCGCAGGGCGGTGCGGTTCTCTGCCAACGGCGCGGCGAGAAACGCGTCGACCGCCTCGTTCAGGCGCGGCGACTCGACGGCCTCGCCGATCAGCGGGTGGCTGAGGAACTGCTCCGCCAGCACGCGCAGCGCGGCGGTACCGCGCCCAGCGCTCACCACCGCGAGCGCTTCCTCCCACGCCGCCTGCGGATCGTACGCATCGCCGAGAGCGAAGAAGCGCCCGGCTGTCCACAGCGCGATCTTGCTCGCCTCTGCCTGCAGCATCGGGTTGAGCAGCACGCCGGTCAGGGCGCGGTCGATGCCGGGCTCGCGACCGACATACGGGCCGAGGTAGAGTTCCTGCGTCAGCAGCACGTCGTTGACCGGGTAGTTGTCCCACAGCACCGAGGAACGGCCGGCAAAGTCGCGGAACGCTCGCGCGGCATCGGCGGTGACCCGATCGCTGAAGACGCGCGCGCCGGTCCACATGATAGGCACGGCCGGATCGATGCGTTCGTAGGCGCGGTAGTACTCGGTGGACCCGATCGGAAAGAGCGCGCGAAACGGCGAGGTGTCGGTGGCCAGCTCCTCGGCCGTTCCGGCGTAGAGGTTGGAGATGAAGAGCAGCGTCACGTCGGGCGCCCGGGCGCGCAGGGAGGCGAGCGTGTCGTTGACCAGCTGGACCTGCACCTCGGGATCGGCGCCTTCGCCGTCGGCGGCGATGTCGTCGAACAGCAGGCAGAAATCGCGCACACCGGCGGCGAGCAGCGTGCCGAGCTTGGCCTGCACGCGGGCGGTGTCGCCCTGACTCGGCGACAGGCTCAGTCCCGGCGACAGCGCGTAGACGAAGCGCACCCCGATGCTGCGGCCGAGCGTGGCCAGCTCGCCGAAGTGCGCGAGGAATTCGGCCGGATACGGATCCTGCCAATGCTCGCGGTGCAGCGGGTCGAGCTTGGGCGCATAGACGTAGGTGTTGAGTCCGGCGGCGGCGAGGAAGCGCACCATCTCGAGGCGCTGCGCGAACGTGTACGGCGGACCGTAGAAACCTTCGATCACGCCGCGCATGCGCAGCGCGCCCGGCACGGGGCCGTTGAGTACGTCGTTCACCGCCCTGATCAACTCGTCGATCGTCGCCCTGTCGTCCGCGTCGCCATCCAGCGCCGGGCAATCGGCCAGCGGCAGCTCGCCGAGCGCGATGGTGACGCCGCGGATGAGCTCATCCACTGTCACCTCGCCGTCCTCGTTGCAATCGCCCACGGCCACGGCGCGCGCGACCATCGGCGCTGCGCAGAGGAGCAGCACAGCGAACGCCGCCGTTCGAACCGCCGTAACCGACCTCGATCTCATATCTTCCCCCCACGACGTATCGCACGAGGGTTCCTTCTCCCGGATGGGAGAAGGTCAGGATGAGGGGGATTCAATTGATCGGCGAAGCCAACCCGGCCTTGCGGTCCGTTTCAGGGCGAGAATTTTGAGCGCTGGCCTTCGGCGCTATTCAATCCCCCTCACCTTAATCCTCTCCCATCCGGGAGAGGAAACCAGAGTTCAGGCGTTCATCTCGTACGCCCCGTCGAGCGCCAGGACGTTCTCGTTCCACACCGCATCGTAGCGGCGCTCGTCGGCCACCGGCTTTTTGATCATCTGCAGGCAGAAGCCCATCTGTTCCGGCGTGCTGCCCGCCTTGTTGTGCAGCTGCAGGGCGCACTCGGCGAAGTCGCGCACCAGGAAATCGAAGATCTGATCGACGACGTCGCGCGCCATGGCGTAGATGCGCGCGTTCTCCAGAATCAACTGCGCGTAGACGACCAGGGCGAACAGCTCGCCCCCGGCGAGCAGGAAGTCGGTGTCCTTCGCCTGCGACTCGTTGGGCGGCGCCGCGGCGAGCATGGCGCGGAAGGCTTCGACCTGCGCGGCGAAGACTTGCACGTTGGGCAGATCGGAGGCGGCGAGCTCGCGCTTGTAGTCGTGGAAGCGAATGCTGCCGAGGCCGCGCGCCGGGCCCTGGTCGAAGAGGAACGCGTCGTGCGCCGCATCGTCGCGCCGCGGCACTGCGGGGCAATCAGCGGGAGCGAAAAAGAAGTTGGGCATGAACTTGACGATCAACGCGATGTTGACGTGCACCGTGCCCTCGAGCTTCGGCAGCCCGCGGATGTCGACCGCGGCCTGCTCGAAGTACATGTTCTTCTCGAAGCCCTTGGCGGCGATGACGTCCCAGAGCAGGTTGATCACCCGCTCGCCCTCGGTGGTCACCTTCATTTTCACCATCGGGTTGTAGAGCAGGTAGCGCCGGTCCTCGGCCGTCGCCGAGCGCATGTAGTCGCAGGCGCGCAGGGCGAAGAGCTTCATCGCCACCAGGCGCGCGTAGGCGTCGACGAACATGCGCTTCACGTGCGGGAAGTCGGTGACGCGCATCTTGTAGAGGTGGCGATTGTGGGCGTGCGCGATGGCCTCGTAGAGCGCGTGCGTGCAGATGCCGATCGAGGCCCAGCCGAGGTTGTACTTGCCGATGTTGACCGTGTTCAGCGCCGCGTTCCACGCTTCCTTGCCCTTGTGCAGGATGTCGGCCTCGGTGAGCGGGTAGTCGTTCAGGGCGAACTCGGAGACGAAGTTCTGGCTGGCGCAGACGTTCTGCACGCACTCGTAGCGCTCGTGCGCCGAGTCGGCGGCGAAGAAGAGATAGTCGGACGTCCCCGCCAGCTTGCCGAAGGTCGAGACGATGGCGGCCTTGTTGCCGTTGCCGATGTAGTACTTGCGCCCGCTGGCCGAGTACACGCCCTCGTCTTTCGGCGTCACCACCATGTCGGTCGAGTAGATGTCGGCGCCGTGGGTTTTCTCCGACAGGCCAAAGGCGAAGATGCCGCCGTCCTCGAGCAGCTGCGCCGTGCGCTGCTTGACCGCCTCGTTGTGGCTCATCCAGATCGGTCCCAGGCCGAGGACCGAGACCTGCCAGGTGTACCAGTACTGCAGGCCGTAGAAGCCGAGGATCTCGGCGAACTCGCAGATGCGCCAGGTGTCCCAGCGCGCGTCGGCGGCGCCGTAGCCGGCCGGCGTGCACATGGTGGCGAAGATCCGCTCCTGCTTCACGAAGTCGAGGAAGTCGGCGTACCAGACGCGGGCGTGATAGTCCGCCTTGAGCCGCTGCTTGCCCTTGCGCTCGAAGAACTCGATCGTCTTGCGCATAACCTCGCGCGAGCGCTCGTCGGGATACGGGCGCACGTGCCGCTTCGGGTTGAGCAGAATCTCCATGTCACACCTCCGGGATCGAGGCGCGTACGCTATGCCGGCGCGCGCAACCGGGCAAGCGCCGCGCCCCGGGTCGAGAAGAGCCTCGACAAGGTTGCGGGTTGATTGACAGCCTCCCGCTGCCGCGCCACCGTGATGGGCGATGCCTGCACGCGGTGCTGGCGAGACCGACCTCGCTGCCTTTTTGTCGCTGCTCGAGCAGCGCGCCCCGCGGCCGCTCAGCATCACCGACATGGTGCGCATGCTCGAGTGCGACCACTAC
>CAYVUV010000363.1:0-5929 GCA_964455095.1 uncultured Binatia bacterium (SeqCode) | reverse complement strand
CACGCCCAGCGCGGTACTCGGCGTACCACCAGTCGGCGAAACCGTTGTGAAACAGCCACTCGATGCGGTCGCCTCGCCAGACGATTTGTTCACCCTCGTAGGGTGAAGGTCCGTCGACGAACTTTTCTCGCGCCGCCCGCTTCACGTAGTCGAGATCCTGCTGCACAACCGCCAACCCGCGCAGACGTCGATTCCAGGCCGACAGGTGCGGGTATCTGTCATCGATCACCATCCCGAGCGGCTTGAGCGACGACAGGTGCGGGAACAGCGCGAAATCGGCAATCGACAACGCGCCGCACAGGTACTCGCGATCGCCCAATGCCGATTCCACCACGTCGAGGATCGCGCCAATGTCGCGGAAGCCCGCCTCCAGGAGGCCGTCGGGTGGTCGATCGTCCCGCCGGTGGGTCGGCCAGGTCCAGATCGAGATATCGTGCAAGATCGCATCGAACACCCCATCGGCCAGCCGCTCCCAGGCGCGCGCGGCGACACGAGCGGCCGGGTCGGAGGGCCAGACCGGTGGGGTGGCGTAGCGGTGCTCGAGGTACGCCACGATGTCCGCGGAGTTCACGACCATCACATCGCCGTCGATCAGTACGGGAACCTCGGCGCGAACATTCACGGCCCGCAGTCCGTCGTGCTGTGCCAGCGCCAGCGCGTCGACCGTGGATACCGCAAGGCCCTTGTGCGCCAACACCAGTCGCACCTTCCGACAAAATGGACTGAATGGATTGTCATACAGAGTCATCATGGTGGCTCCCCCCAGTTCGCTGACGCCGAACAGCAGCCCGCGTCGGCATGCGCTTTGAGGTAGTATCTGCGGCTGCTGAAGACGCGGCAAGCCGGTTGGCCGCATCCGAGGAGCTCCCACCCAGTTGTGGTGGACCGCGCGAACGGGAATGCTATGGCGATCGTCATGGATCTGTCCGACATCTTCAGTCCGTCCGTTGCGCTCGACCCGACCGCCTTCGCCGGCGAAGCGGGTGCCTCGCGCTTGATGCAGGCGGCGGCGCATTTTCCGGGCGGTGCATTGGGCCTCATCTTCCTGCTCTTCTGGGCGCCGGTCGGCCCGGGTATCCCGGCTGGCGTGCTGCTGGCGAACCATCTGCGGCTGCCGCCGCCCATCACCCTGGGACTCTACGCGCTCTCCGACGCCTTGGCGGCGCTGCTGCTCAACCCGATCTACTCGTGGTTCCGCACGCACGGGCGGCGCATCCCGGCGGTGCACCGGATCGGCAGCCGCATGCTCAAGGTGGCGATGATCGGCGTGCGGCGGCCGAGCACCGACGATCTGCGCGACGGGCGCGTCGCGCCGGCGCTGTTCCGCATCGCCACCGTCGGCTTCGGCGTCGATATCTACACCGCCGGCGCGCTCGCCAGCGGCCTGCCCATTCGACGGCTGGCCGGCTGGGCGGCGGCCATGGCCGGCGATCTGGTGTGGTTCTCGATCCTGCTCGCCTCCAGCATTGTGGCGTCGCAGATCTTCGACGACGAGCGCGTCGTCGCCGTCGTCGTGATCGTCGTCATGGTGGCGGTGCCGCCACTGGCGCGCCGCATCTTCCCGGCGCTGCGCGACTGAGCCAAGCGGAGCGCCGCGGCGGACCCTCCGATCGCGCCGCCTGGTCGCTCGACCAGCGCCCGTTGCTGCCGTCTCGGGTCGAGCACCGGCTACGATCTTCCGTCTGGCGACACGGTCGAACCCGATGTCTCGTACATCTCGTCCGCGCGACTCGGCAAGGGCAAGCCGACGCGCGGCCAGTTCTTCCGCGTCGTTCCGACGTTGGTGGTGGAGATCCTGTCGCCGCCCACGGCGCGTCGCGATCGCATCGAGAAGAAGATCTACGAGCAGAACGGCGTCGAGGAATACTGGATCGTCGATCCCGTGCGGAAGGTAGCCAAGGTCAGCCGCCGGAGGCTGCTTCGCCGCTCAAGTTTGGTGCCGATCTGTATCGATTCTCGCGACCGCAACCCGCTTCGCACATCTTGTTCCTCCAGGAGATTGCCCTCCCAGTGGAACGAGCCGCGCAAAAGTATCACCCCCGGCCGCGGCGGCGGTCGAGGGAGGCTTTGAGGACGCGGGCGTAGTCGGTGCGCTGGTCGCGTTCGCGGATGCCGGTGTTGGTGGTGTGGACGCGGCGGCGCAAGAGGATTTGCGGCAGGAGGTGGCTTTTCAGGCCGGCGTCGGTGGCGCGCAGGTACCAGTCGATGAACTCGCCGAGGCGGCAGTCGGTGGCGAACGGGCCGACGCGGTCGAAGGCGGCGCGGCGGATCAGCATCGTGCCGGCGGTGTAGCCCGGGCGTGCGTCGCCAGATTCGACCGGGGCCGGCGTGGCGGCGTCCGGGCGGTCGACGAAGACCTCGACATGTCCGAAGACCAGATCCACTTCGGGCATGCGGTGCAGGACGTCGAGTTGGGCGCGGAGCTTGCCCGCGGTCCACATGTCGTCGGCATCGAGAAATGCGATCAGATCGCCCTGCGCCAGACTGACGCCGTGGTTGCGCGCGGCGCCGATGCCCTGGTTGGGTTGATGTCGGTACCGCACGGCGGCGAAACCATTCGCCACGGTGGCGGTGTCGTCGGTCGAGCCGTCGTCGATGACGATGACGTCGCGCAACGCGATCCCCTGATCCAACACGCTGGCGATCGCCTCGCCGAGGTAGCGGGCGCAGTTGAACGAGGGGATGATGACGCTGATGCGTGCGGGCTCGTCCACGCTCATCTCAAATCGAGCGGTACACGTCGCTCGCCCGGAAACTGTCGACGAAGTAGTCGAGCTGGATCTTGCGGCGCCCGTCGCATTGCATCATGTAGTGATGCGTCGCCGCGACCAGCGAGACGTCGAGCGCCTTGGCCCCCGCCTCTTCCAGGTTGTCGTAGTACATCGGGTAGTCTTCGCCGAGGTACTCGACCACGGCGGGCAGGCGGTTGACCAGCATCGGCGTCGCGCGCGACAGTGATTCGACGACGGCCGTGTTGGCGCTCGAGTCGTACAGGTACAGAAAGGCGACGTTCTCGGACATCAGGCGGTCGTAGTCGGCGACCGGCAACGGTCCGAGCACGGCGGTGTTGGCGACATAGCGCTCGTCGATCGTCGCGCGCTCACTGTGCTCGCGATCACGGCGCAGCAGTGGCGCATGCCACTGGTCGGCCTTCGGGAACGGCAGCAGACGCACCTTCTCGTAGTGCAGGGGATTGTCGCGCGGCAGCGGCAGCTCGTAGATGGCCGACAGCCGGCGCAGCCACCAGCCGATCTGCACGATCTTCTTGTTCGGGTTGGCCCTGAATCGATCCACGTCGAACAGCGGCAGCGGGTCGCACGGGTGCAGCAGGGTCGAGACCGGTTTGCCGGTGGCGCGGCGCATCCAGGCCGCGAGGTGCTCGGACAGCGCGAACAAGCCGACGCAGTGCTCCATGCTGCGCTTCCAGACGTCCTTGGCCGTGATCACCTGCGGGCTGGTCTGGTAGTCGAACCAGCGCGGCATGTCGGGCGGATTGTGGACGATGCCGATCCACGGCTCGGTGTAGGGGACGATGCCCTTCTCTTCCGACGTCGCCAACAGGTCGAAGGTGTCTTCCCGCCGCATGCGCTCGAGGATGTCGGGCGGGTTTACCCAGTCCTTCCAGTGCTTCCAGGCGAAGTTCGATTCGATGCTGGCGTCGAACAGGATGCCGTTGCGATTGTGCAGCGGGCGCAACGACTGCAGGACGGAAGCCCATCCCCCGCGCTGGTGCGGGAAGGTCACCTGGTTGCCCAGTCGGATGCGGCCGTCGGGCTGGTCTTCCAAGGGTTCCAGATCGCGCGCGCTCTCCGCGCCGCTCGGCAGCGCACCTCTGCGTGCGAGCAGTTGCAGGATGTAGCGGTGGTGCGCTTGCGCGTCCTCGTTGTCGGGCGCCACCGCGATGGCGCGCTCGTAGCACTGCTGCGCCTCCTCGACGCGCCCGAGCTTCATCAGCAGCAAGCCGAGCTTCAGATGCGCGGGGACGAATGACGGGTCCGATTGCAGCACGCGCTCGTAGCCGGCGGCGGCGGCGGCGACGTTGCCCTTCAGCTGCCAGACGTTGGCGACGTGAAAGTAATAGGCCGCGCTGCGCGGGGAGTCGGGCTCGTTGCTCATTCTCTTTGCCGTAGTATATCGAGGCGCGTGAAGATTCTCGTCGTCACGCCCTATTTGCCGTATCCGCCCGACTCTGGTGGACGGATCCGCAAGTGGGAGGTGGTGCGCTATCTCGGCCAGCGCCACGACGTGACGCTCGCCACCTTCGCGCAGCCGGGCGAGGAGCGCTACCGCCAGGCGCTGGAATCCTGTTGCCGCGCGGTGGTCATGGTCGGCCGCACGCGCGCGATGTCGGTGCCGCTCGATGGGCCGCGGCTGCCGTTGCCGGTGTTGGGGTATTTTTCGCCACACATGGAGGCGGCGCTCGAACGGCTCTCCGCCGAGCGGTTCGATGTCGCGATCTTCGAGCACATCTTCATGGCGCAGTACGAGCACCTGTTTCCGATGTCAACGGTGGTGCTCAACGAGCACAATATCGAGTCGAAGATTTACCGGCAAATCGCCGCGCTCAACCCCGCGGGCGCGCGCGTCGCCGGCGCTCAGGGCTGGGTGCACAAGGCCACGGCGCTGCACCTCGCCGCCTACGAAGACCGTATGTGGCCGCGCTTTCCGCTCCGCACCACGGTCAGCGAAGACGACCGCGCTGAGATGCAGCGCCGCTGTGCGGTGGGGAAGACCGTGGTGGTCGAGAACGGCATCGACCTGAGCTCGATTCGGCCGCTGACGCCGCGGCCGTCGCGCCGCCTGCTGTTCATGGGCACGCTGGATTACTACCCAAACATCGACGCCGCCTTTCACCTCGTCGAGCAGATCATGCCCCATATCTGGGCGTACGACCCCGAAGTCTCGCTGGTCATCGCCGGCCGCAATCCGCCGCCGGCGATCGTGGCGCTGGGCCGCGATCGGCGCGTCGAAGTCGTGGCCGGGCCGCCGGACATGAGCGCGGTCGCGGCCGACTGCGCGCTGGCGGTCGTGCCGCTGCGCGCCGGCAGCGGCACGCGGATCAAGATTCTGCACGCCATGGCCATGGGGTTGCCCGTGCTCTCGACCCGTTTGGGCGCCGAGGGCCTCGCCGTTGTCGACGGGCAGGAGCTGTGGTTGCGCGACGATCCGGCGGAGTTTGCCACCGCTGCATTGCAGTTGCTCGGCGATACAGAGTTGAGGGCGCGGCTGCGCGCGCGCGGGCTGACGCTGGTCGAGACGCGCTATGATTGGCCGCGCGTGCTGGAGCGACTCGAGACGGCGTTGACCTCGCTCTGAGCCGGCTTTGCCTGCGGGCCTCTGGGGCTTTGCCAAAAAAGGCCGCCGCACCAGAGAATCACGAAAGCTCGAAGGTACGAAAACACGACAGTCAGAACTGCAGGGCCTCAAATGACTGAGTTTTGTCTTTCGGGTCTCCGTGGGTTCGTGTGGGTGGTTGCGACGCGACTTGGGCCGGAGCTCCTGCCCCTCGCCCGAGCACTCCGGGCCCTCTCCCGGATGGGAGAGGGTTGGGTGAGGGGGATCGAACGCTCTGCCAACCTCATGTGCCCGCAGTGCAGCACGCGAAACTGCCGGCGCACAAAGGGTTGCGGAAGAGATTCATGCAATCCCCCTCACCCTAGCCCTCTCCCATCCGGGAGAGAAAACCGGAGTTCTGACGCGAAGCAACGACGGATCGCGGCAACACGTCGCACCGGAAGACGCATTGTCATTCAACGGCCTGGGCTTTCCGAGTTCTTCATTTCTCCCGCACAAACCCACGAAGACGCTGTCTTTCGTGGTTTCACTCTTTGGTGGTTTCGTGATTCTCCGGATCATCCGTGGCACCGCCTGCGTTGGAGCTTCTGGGCAAAGCCCTCTGAGCCTGATGGGTGGCGTGCCGTTCCCAGGC
>CAYVUV010000362.1:0-40731 GCA_964455095.1 uncultured Binatia bacterium (SeqCode) | reverse complement strand
CGCCGGGCGCGTGGCCGAGGAGGTTGCGGAAGTAGGTCATCAGGTGGACGGGCGGGCAGTAGTGGACGGTAACCCCCACTGC
Source organism: uncultured Binatia bacterium (SeqCode) (assembly GCA_964455095.1). Classification (GTDB taxonomy): domain Bacteria; phylum Desulfobacterota; class Binatia; order HRBIN30; family CADEER01; genus CAYVUV01. The sequence continues at coordinate 40,649 of CAYVUV010000362.1, read as the reverse complement.
TTCGCGCTGCAGGCCGGTGACCACGGCGTCGCGATCGCAGCCGTCGGTGCGCACGGCGAAGATGTGCCACGCATGGCGCACGCCCTCGACCACCTGCGGCGGGTCGACGCCGTCGATGTCGGCCAGGCGCTCGCGGTAGCGCGCGGCGCGTTCGGTGCGCCGGCGGTGGTTGTGCTCGAGGCGGTCGAGCTGCGGCAGCAGCACGGCGGCCTGGAGGTTGTACATGTTGTACTTCCAGCCCATCGCCACCATGTCGCGGTGGCGATAGCCGTCGCGGGCGCGCTCGGCGGCGCCGCAGGTCAAACCCTGCTGGCGCAACAGCCGCACGCGCTCGGCCAGCGCCGCGTCGCGCGTCACCAACGCGCCGCCTTCGCCGGAGGTGAGACTCTTGGTGGCGTAGAACGAGAAGCAGGCGGCGTGCGACAGCTGACCCGGCCGCACGCCGTCGCGCGCGCCTTCGAGGCAATGGGCGGCGTCCTCGACCACGGCCAGGCCGTGGCGGTCGGCGCCGGCGCGAATGGCGCGCATGTCGCACATCTGTCCGAACAGATGGACGGGCAGGATCGCCCTGGTGCGCGGCGTGATCGCCTTCTCGATCAGCGTCGCATCGAGGTTGCCGGTGTCAGTTTCGACGTCGACGAACACCGGCGTCGCGCCGGCCTGCACGATCGCCGTGGCGGTGGCGATGAACGTCATCGGCGTGGTGATGACCTCGTCGCCCGGCCCGACTCCGACTGCCAGCAACGCCAGATGCAGCGCCGCGGTGCAGCTGGTAACACCCACCGCGTGCGGCATGGCGAGTTGCGCGGCGAAGCGGCGCTCGAAGGCCGCCACCGTGTCGCCGGTGGTGAGAATCGGCTCGCGCAGCGCCGCGCCGAAGGCCTCCAACTCCGCTGCGCCCAGGTCGTGCTGGAAGAACGGGATCGGCGTCATTGGCGCGTAGCTGCCCGCTACGGGGCGATCGCTCCGGCTGCCTGATCGACTTCTGCCAGCGCGTTGCGGTAGCCGCGCCCGTCGGCCAGGCGCCAGTCGTCGCATGTCCCACAGACCGACACCGCACCGAAGCGGCCCTCGAAGTGGGCCCGGCGGCGGCGCGCCAGCTCGTCGCCGTTCCAGATCGCGGCGATGCTGGTATCGCGCGCGTTGCCGAGCGGGGCGTGGGCGTCCCAATCGGCGCCGCACATCGTCACCGTGCCGTCTTGCAGAACCATCAGCGACGAGAGCAGCCAATGACAGGGCGGGCGCGTTTCAGAGGCGACGGCGGGAACATCGATAGCGCCCGCAAACCCGGCCGGCACGATGGTCATGACGAAATCGCGCCGACCGAGAAATGGCCGCCAGACATCGACCAGCTGCGCCAGCGACGCCTCGACGGCCGGCGTGCGCATCAGCTGGATCGAGGTGATCGGTCGCTCCTGGCCGAGCGCGCTTTTGCGCCGCAGGAAGGCGCGCACGTTGGCGATGACGCGCGCGAAGTGGTCGCGCCCGCGCATCGCCAGGTACTCCTCGCGATCATCGGCGTCGATCGAGCATTCGAGGCGATCGAGGCCAGAGGCGAGCAGATCCTCGGCCAGCTGTCCGCGCAGCGTGACGCCGTTGGTCGACAAACCGACCTCGGGCACGCCGACCGACTTGGCGAAGCGAATCATGCCGACCAGGTCTTTGTGCAGCAGCGGCTCGCCGAGGAAATGCAGCCACACTTTGGTGCCGTGCGGGGCGCATTCGCGCACGACGCGTTCGTAGACCTCGCGGTCGACGAAGCCGAGCGGTCGGGTGAACTCCTGACGCGGGCACAGCACGCAGCGCTGGTTGCAGTAGTTGGTCACCTCGATGTTGACGCGGCTGGGAAACTCCGCCGGACCGCCGACCATTCGTCACCGTAAGTCCGAACCGCGGCGCTTGGCAAGCGCCGGGCTGGAGGGCCTCTTTCCTGTCACGGGGAGGGCGAGGCTCCTGCCGAGCCTTCCGGGACGCATTGTGGCGCGGCTCGGCAGGAGCCTCGCCCTCCCGTTCGGAGCAGAGCGGTTCAAGTGCCGCTTCTGGCCGTTTGGACTGTTCCGTTGCGCCGCCGCCGGCTCTGACTTGCGGCAACGCTCGCAGCTGGCGTACGGTTCCAGCCCATTCTGAAAGGTCTTTTGCCGCATGCGCTACCCCGTGTTCGCGTCCGCATCGCTTTGTCTGCTGCTCCTGCCGCGTCTCGCCGCCGGAGTCTGCCCGCCGAGCTGTCCGGTCCCGGGCGGCGGCGATGCCGCCACCGATTGCCAGGCCGAGTTCGCCGCCCCGGCGCTGCGGCTCAACTTTCCCTTTCCGACGCCGCCGTTCGAAGCCGGGGCGCCAAATCCAGGGCGTGAGGTGCGCTGCTTCGACGGCGAGCCGGGATGTGACACGGACGGCATGGTCAACGGAGTCTGTCTGTTCGACATCGACGTCTGCTTGCGCAACCAGGATCCGGCCCTGCCGTCGTGCACGGCCGCCGATGTCACGGGCGTCGCGGTCTCCGGCGTGGAGTCAGACGCCGACCTGGCCGCGCTGCAGGCGGGGCTCGACGCGCTGCTGCCGGCGACGACCAGTGTCTGCACCACCGGTCAACGCCTGCGCGTGCCGGCCAGCGAGCCGCGCGGCACGAAAACCGTCGCGCTCACCGCGCAGACCAGCGGCCGCAGCGACGCCGACGAGCTGGTGTTGAGCTGCGTGCCACACGGCTGGCCGAGCCACGGCTATGACCACGCCAACACCCGCGCCAGCCGCACCGAGACGGGCATCGGCCCGCACAACGCGGCTCAATTGCGGCCGGTGTGGCAGTTCAACCTCACCGGCTCGGCGGGCAGCCCCAACAAGGGCGTGACGTCGAGCCCCACCGTCGGCAACGGGCTGGTGTACGTCAGCTCGTGGAACGGCCGGCTCTATGCACTGGACCCCGACACCGGTGCGGTGCGCTGGACGTATGAAGCCGTCGGCGGCTTTGGGTTGCAGAGCTCGCCCACCCTCACCGCCGATGGGCGCGTGGTGATCGGTGACAGCGTCGGCGTGCTGCACTGCGTCGACGCCACGACCGGCGCCCTGCTGTGGAAGGCAACGCTCGGCAATGGGACCACCGACCACATGTGGGCATCGCCGACGGTGGCCAACGGGCGCGTCTTCATCGGCGTCGCCTCGCACTCGGATGTGCCCTGCACACAGGGCCGGTTGTTCGGGGTCGGGCTCGATACCGGCGAGCTGCTGTGGGAGCGGAAGACGGTGCCGGACAAGATCTGCCAGTCGGACACGGCCGTCACCTGCACCACCGACGAGGACTGCGGCGGCAACCCCTGCATTCCCGGTGTCGGTGCGGGCATCACCGCCACCGTGGCCGTCGACGCGAGCGGCGAGACGGTGTTCATGAACACGGTGGGCTGCTTCACCTCGCCGTCGATCGGCGACTCCGATGCGATGTTTCGCCTCGATGCTGCCACCGGGGCGGTGGTGTGGAAGAACCGCGTCGTGCCGCCGGAGCAATTCGGCGCCTGCGTCAACAACCAGGCCATCGATTGCCGCACCGCCGCCGACTGTGGCGGAGCGGCGTGCCAGCGCAAGCGCCTCTATCACGACTTTGGCTTCCTCAACGGCCCGCTGCTCGCGACGGTCGACGACGGCGCCGGCGGCACCCGTCCGTTGGTCGTCTCGGGGGCCAAGCACGGCACACTCTACGCGTTCAACCCGGACAGCGGCGCCATCGTCTGGGATCACGCAGTGCTGCCGATCCCCGTCACGCCGTTCATCGCCGGCTACGGGCTGTTCAACGGCGCAATCGCGTTTGCCGAGCAGCGCATTCACGCCGCGCTCTACGAGATGGTGCCGGCGGCCAACCCGCCGCCCGACCGCTTGATGGCGTTCGGCGCCGGCGACGGCACCCCGCTCTGGAGCGATGACATCGGCGCCAGCTGGTCGTCGGTGACGGTCGCCAACGGCCTGGTGTTTGCCGGCAACCTCGCCACGGTGAGCGTTTGCGCCGACGACGAGTCCGTCACCTGCACCAGCAGCGCCGACTGCGGCGGCGGCACCTGCGACGAACGCAGCCCGATCTTCATCTATGACGCGGCGACCGGCGCGCGTTTGAAGGAGATCCTGCTGCCCGCCATCAGCGTCGGCGGCGCGAGCACCGTGGACGGCCGCGTCTACATTCCCTACGGCGCCACCGGACCCGAGGGCGGCATCGTCGCCTTCGAGCTGCCGACCTGTGCCGCCGACTGCAATCGCGACCGGCGCGTCGGCATCGAGGAGCTGACGCGCAGCGTCGCCATCTCTCTGGACAGCGCACCGCTCACCAGCTGCCGCAGCGCCGACGACGACGGCAGCGAGCGGGTGACGATCGACGAGCTGATACGCGGCGTGGACAACGCGTTGAACGGTTGCGAGTGAGCCTGCGCCAGTTTTTGTCCTGCAAGTCGCGAGGGAAGTTCCTCTCCCTCCGGGAGAGGCCAGGTGAGGGGATCGAACAAACTCTTCAACGACGCAGTGGTCGAAGCCATCATTTCATCCCCTCACCTTACCTCTCCCGGAGGGAGAGGAATCAGAAAGACCACCGACTGGATGAAGGCCGTCCGCATCGGCTATACCCGGCGACCGCCATGCGCATCACCTACTCCTACGGCAGCCGCGTCGGCGTCGAGGGGCTCGCCACGACCGTGTCCCACGACGTGCGCGCCTTGCACGGCGGCGGGCTGCTGGCGAAGGTGTTGTGTGGCTACGCCGGCGACGCCGACCTGGGCGGCGTGCGCATCGAGGCGCTCGGCCTGCGCGATCGCGTCCTGCGCAAGCTGGCCGCCCATGACCAGAGCCAGTGGCTCCTGCACGCGCAGAACCTGCTCTTCGACCAGTGGGCGAGCCGACGGCTGAGCGACGGGTCGGGGGATGCGGCGGGCGCGGCCGATACGCTGATGGTCTGGAACACGTGGGGCCTGCGCTCGCTGCAGCGCGCGCGGCAGCGCGGCATGCTGGCGCTGTTGCTGCGCGGCTCCACCGATCCGCGCCACGCGGCGGCGCTGAACGCCGACGAGTACGCGCGCTGGGGCGCCCAGTTCCGCGCTCCGGCGGCGCGCACCGCGCGCAAGGCGGCGGAGATCGATGCGGCCGATTACGTGCTGATCCCCAACGCCGGGGTAGCCGCTAGCTTCCACCGCTACGGTGTGGCGCCTGAGAAGCTGATACCGGTGGGCGGCCGCGGCGCCGATCTGGCGCGCTTCCGTCCGCTGCCGCGCGCCGACGACGGCGTCTGTCGCGTCCTGTTCGTCGGCTCCGTCAACTTCGGCAAGGGCGTCCAATACCTGCTCGAAGCGTGGCGACAGCTCGGCTGGCGCGACGCCGAGCTGTGGTTGGTGGGCGGCGTCGGCGCCGAGATGCAGCCCGTGCTCGAGCGCTACCGCGCCCTGCCCGGGCTGCGCATCCTCGGGCACCTGCGCGATCCCGTCCCGGCCTTTCAGCGCGCCGACGCGTTCGTGCTGCCGACGCTCGACGACGCCAGCGTCAAGGTGACGTACGAGGCGATGGCGTGCGGCGTGCCGGTGGTCACCACGCCGGAGGCGACCTCCGATGTCCGCGATGGGATCGAGGGCCACATCGTGCCGATCCGCGACGCGGCGGCGATCGCCGATCGCCTCGAACGGCTGCGCGCCAATCCCGCCCTGCGGCGCGCCATGGGGCGGGCGGCGTACGAACGGGCGCAGGAGTTTTCCTGGGACGCCTACGGTCAGCGCCTGTTGCGCGCCCTTGCGTCTCTGCCACCGCCGCGGTGAGGGGATGAGCCACCCGCCACGGTCGGTCGCGCCACCCAGCGGCTGGTTCATCGCGCTGACCGCGGCGGTGCTCGTCCTCGGCGCCTACTTCCGCCTGGCGCATGTCGAGCGGCGCGTGGCGCGCTTCGACGAGGTGATGACGTTGCTGCTGCTCTCCGGGCATGCGCAGGCCGATCTCCTCCCTGTCCTCGCCGGCGCGCGACCGGTTCCCATCGAAGCACTGGCGCCGTTCAAGGCCCTGCAGCCGGACCTCGGCGCGCGCGGCATCGCCGCGATCCTGGCGGCGACCAATCCGCATCAGACGCCGCTGTTCGGGGCGCTGGCCTGGCATTGGGCGCGGCGCGCCGGCGCTTCGATCGCCTCGCTGCGGCGCCTGGTCGCCGCGATCAGCCTGTTGTCGCTGCCGCTGATGCTGTGGCTCGGCTGGGAGGTGTTCGGCGGGTGGCGCGCGGCGTGGATTGGCGCGGCGCTGCTGGCGGTCTCGCCGCTGCACGTGCTGTACGCACAGGAGGCGCGCACCTACAGCCTGTGGACGGCCGCCGTGCTGCTGGCCAGCGCGGCCTTGCTGCGCGCCACCCGCCGACGGACCGCCGGCGCCTGGTGCCTCTACGCCGCCGCGGTGGCGTTGGCGCTGTACACGCATCTGTTCTCGCTCGTGGTCGTCGCCGGTCACGCCGTATGGGTGCTCGCTTCGAGCCGCGTCACGCCCTTCGACCGCGATCGCACCGTGCGCGCGTTTGCGCTGGCGGTCCTGGCAGGCGCGGCACTGTTCGCGCCGTGGCTGGTCAACCTCGTCCGCCATCGCGAGGTGACGTACTCGCTGACCGAATGGGTGCAAGACCGCCCGCTCTTCCTGCCCTATATCAAGACGATCGCGCTCAACTTCGCCGCGACGTTGTTCGACGCCCGCATGGTCGAGGGCAACACGCTCTACTACCTCTGCCTGCCGGTGCTGGCGTTCATGGCCTTTGCGCTGTGGCGGGTCGCGCGCGCCGGACCGGTGCGCGCAGCGCTGTTCCTGCTCGCCAGCATCGTTCCGATGCTGCTCGCGCTGGGCGTGCCCGACCTGCTCTCCGGTGGCATCCGGCTGTCGGTGGCGCGCTACACCATCCCCGCCATTCTGGCCCTCCAGCTCGCCCTGGCCGGATGGTTTGCCGGGCACGCGGGATCGTCGATGTCATCCGATGTCCCCCCCTTTGGCAAAGGGGGAAGCCGACCTGGCGCAACGTCGCGCTGGCCGTGGCGCTCGCCGCCGGCGCGCTCTCGTGCGCGGTGCAGGTGCGCGCGACGACGTGGTGGACCAAGGCGGCTGACCGCTACGGCTGGGACGTTGCCCGCGCGGTGCGCGCCTCGCCGCGGCCGCTGCTGATCAGCGACTCGCCGGGATCGCTGCTCGTCATCAGCGTCGCCGTGCCGCGCCGCGCCCACGCCTTGCTGGCCGGCGCCGACCGCGCGCCGGAGATCCCCGCCGGCTTCAGCGCTGTGTTCGTCTCGCTGAGCTATGCGCAGCGCACGCCCGCACTGGCCGAGCAGACGCAGTGCGCCGCCGCGCCGATCCGCGACGGCGCCAACTGGGCGCGCCTGGTGCCGGGCCCCGGCCGCCCGTGCCCGCTCGCGCAGGGGCGAGACCCCGAAGGGGTCAAATCCATCAGCCCAGGGCAACGCCCTGGGTTGCGTGGTGATTCCGAATCATAGCCCTGAAGGGGCGGAACGCGCGGCGAGTTGCGCCCCTTCAGGGCTGTAAAACGTTCGCTGCGCCCAGAACCCAGGGCGTTGCCCTGGGCTGATGAATCTGACCCCGTTGGGGTCCAAGCAGAAGCCCTCCAGCGGGCACGGTGCTTACACGGTGGGCATCCGCGCATCCGGGCGGTGGGCGGAACGGTCCTGCGCGGGCTGCGCCGCCGGAGGCATGCGCCTTGCTGTTCGCTTCAATCTTTGATCGCGACCGGCGGGTCTGCCGGGTCGTGAGGAGATCGCGTGAAGCGCATCGGCATTCTGACCGCTGGCGGTGACACCCCCGCCCTCAACGCCACGATCCACGGCGCCGTGATCCGCGCCAACCAGCTGCGCATCGAGATCTACGGGCTCATCAAGGGGTTCAACTGCCTGTTCAACCCGCGCGTGCCGCACGTCCATCTCAATCCCCTCTTCCAGGAGATTCCCGAGCTCGATCCGACCAAGGGCGGCACGCTGATCGGATCGTCGCGCGACTACGTCGACCCGGACAAGACCGACGACCTCGACCTGGTCGCGTCGCGGCTGCAAGCGCTCGGCATCGACGGCTTGATCTGCGTCGGCGGCGACGGCACGCTGAACGGCCTGCAGCCGCTCGCCGAGCGCCTGCCGGTGGTGCTGGCGCCGAAGACCATCGACAACGACCTCGGCCTCAACTACCCGAGCGAGCCGGACGAGTGGGTGCGCGTGAGCGCGGCCGAGGTGCGGTCGGGTGTGCGCTACAAGCGCACGCTGTCGAACGCGGTCTTCGACCTCGAGCACATCGTGAACTACGTCACGCCTGGCTATGCCACCGCCGTCTATGTCTCGGCCACCGGTGTCGATCGCATCCGCACCACGGCGGAGAGCCACCGCCGCATCGCCATCATCGAGGTGATGGGGCGGCACTCGGGCTACATCGCCCTCGGGACCGCGTATGGGCGGCCGGACGTCATCCTGGTCCCCGAGCATCCGCTCGACATCGAGCATCTCTGCGAGCGCGTGAAGCACCTGTACGACCTGCAGAAGAACGTAGTCATCGTCTGCGGCGAGGGCATCGTCGACGAACAGGGGCGCGAGCTGGGCGCCGAGACGCGCACCACCGATCCGGCCGGCAACGTCGCGCTGACCGGCGCCGCCGAGGCGCTGCGCGCCAAGCTCATCGCCATGATCGGCGACAAGTACTTCCAGCGCTACCGGCTCGGCGAGTCGGCCCGCGAGGCGATCTTCGTGCGCAAAGTCGGCCACACACAGCGCGGCGGCCGGCCGATTCTCTTCGACCGCTTCTACGCCGCACAGCTCGGCGCCAAGGCGGTCGAGATGCTCGCCGAGGGCCGCAACAGCGCCGTCGCGGTGCTGCAGTACGCCCGCGACCAGGGCTTTCACGTCGCGCACTACGACGCCAATCGTTTCCGCGACCGCTGGGGCCACATCCACGCCCGCCACGTGCACGCCGACCTCTACGATCCGCGCTTGATGAAGCCGTCGAAGCTCGGCATCGACTACCTGCTGCCGATCTTCACCGACGCGATCGGGAACGACGACGCCGAGCACATGCGGCAGACACTGTTCGCTCCCGGCAACCTGGCGCAGCCGTACCACTCGATCAACACCGACGTGCAGAAGCGCATTCGCTACCTGGCGGTCGCCGCGGCATAGCGGGCGCGCCGGCGAGACTCCCGACACGACATCGGTTAGTCTGGCGCGGCATGACGAATCGCTCCGCGCCCGGGCGCGAGGTGCTGCGCTTCGCGCCGAGCCCGAACGGCCGCCTCCATCTCGGCCACGCCTATTCGGCGCTCTTCGGCTTCGATATGGCGACCCGGCTCGGCGGGCGCTTCCTGCTGCGCATCGAGGACATCGACGTCGCGCGCTGCCGGCCCGAGTACGAGGCGGCGATCTACGCCGACCTCGCCTGGCTCGGGCTCGACTGGGAGCGGCCGGTGCGCCGGCAGTCCGAGCACTTCGCCGACTACGCGCGCGCGCTCGAGCGCCTGCGCACGCTCGGCGTCGTGTACCCCTGCTTCTGCACGCGCACGGAGATCGACGCCGCGCTCGGCGATGCGGACCGCTGGCCGCGCGATCCCGACGGCGCGCCGGTCTACCCCGGCCTCTGCAAGGGCCAGTCCGAGACCGATCGTCTGCTCCGCAGCGGTCGCGCCTGTGCCCTGCGCCTGGACATGCCGCGGGCCAAGGCGCTGGCCGAGGAACTGGCCGGCGCGCCGCTCACCTTCGCGGAGGTCGGCACCGGGCCGGACGGAGAGCACGGCGTGTTGCCGATCGCGCCGGAGATGTGGGGCGACGTCGTCGTGGTCCGCAAGGACGTGCCGACCAGCTACCACCTCGCGGTGGTGGTCGACGACGCACTACAGGGCGTGACGCTGGTGACGCGGGGCCAAGACCTCTTCCTGGCCACGCACGTCCACCGCGTGCTGCAAGCGCTGCTCACCCTCCCGGCCCCGCGCTATTGCCACCACGGGCTGATACGCGACGAAACGGGGCGCCGCCTGGCCAAGTCGGCGCGCGACCAGGGGCTCGACGCCTTGCGCGCGGAGGGCAAGACGCCGGGCGACATCCGCAAATTGGTCGGGCTGGTTCCTTAGAGCAGAACCAGGGCGCCCGGGTTGCCCGCGGCTCCGTTCGGAGCTGCGGGCAACTCGTGGTGCACTGACTAGTCGTTCTTGTCCTGGAAGACTTCGGCGTTGTTCTTCAGCGCCGGGGCCGAGTACGTCGTTTGCCAGCATTCCGGTCCGTCGCCCTTGACGAGCTGGGCGATTACCGGCTGCGTCAGGTTGAGCGTCGGCATCGGAATGTTGAGTCCCCGGGCGCGCAGCACGATGTCCGACAGCGGCGCTTCGCTGGTGCGCAGCACCAGCTTGGTGATGCCGCTCGGCGTGCGGTCCTTGTCCTTGTAGCGGAAGCCCTTGTTGCCGCGCGACTTCCAGCACGGCTTGTTGGCGCAGGTACCGCCGGCGGGTGCTTTCAGCTCCATGATCCGCGTCGGCGAGGCGCCGGCGTAGACGCAGAAGGAGTAGTCCGATGTGGTCAGCGGATTGCCGAAGTCGGCGAGCGGCACGTTGCCGGTGGTGCGCCACCGCCACGAGACGAGGTCCTTCTTGTCGCTGATGCGCAGGCGCTTCTTGAAGCCCGCCGGCGCCATGCAACCCGACACGGGAGTGAGCGCGCAGATGCCGGGCTGCGTGGGTGTGCCCGTCGCCGTCGCGGTGGCCGTGGCGCTGGGGGTGGCGGTGGCGCTCGCAGTGGCCGAGGGGGTGAACGTCACCGTCGCGGTCGGCGTTGCCGTCGGCGTGTTGGTCAAGGTGGCGGTCGGCGTCGCCGTCGGCGTGTCGGTTGGGGTCGAGGTTGGGGTCGCCGTGGGGGTCGAGGTCGGGGTCCGCGTCGGTGTCGGGCTGTTGAAGAGCCCGTTCTTCAGCGCGCATTCGGTGCCCGAGTTGATCTCGCTGCCGGTCAGCGTGAAGCCGGCGGCCGCGGCGCCGACACCAATGGAAGAAGGATTCTTCTCGGCGATGAAGATGATCGTCTCGCAGGTCGCGGGGTTGGAGCAGTTGCCCTCGAGCAGGAAGCCGTCGGGAGTCGACTGGGTCGGCGGGACGTTGTTGCCGGGGGCGCGGTTGCCGATCGTGCTGCCCTCGGTGTCGTCGTACGTGGCGGTTTGATTCGATTGCTCGCCGAGGGTGACATCGGACGGCGTGTGCACCGAGACGGTCGACGGGAACGCCATGGTCTGGCCGCTGACGCTGCAGCCGCTGATCGAGCGCGAGATGGTCGGCACATCGAATGCCGCCGGCACGGCGACGTCCGACGTCGATACCGGCACTACGGTTTCCGAGCTGAACGCGCCGTTGATGCTCACAGTTGCACCGCCGGGCAGGGTCAGCTGCCCCTGGCCACCGGCCGCGCTGGCGACGAAGTTGCCGCCGCAGGTGATCGCATTCGACGGCAGGCCGGAGACGACCGTCGTGCGCATGCGGTTGGGCAGCAGCGTGCCGGCGCCGGTGGAGATGGCGGTCAGCACCTGGCCGGTGTCGGGAAACTCGCAGCAGGCGTTGGCGTTCGCGTCGGTCAGCGCCACGCTGGTGACCCGCGACTCGTTCTCGCTGGTCGTCAGGATCATATAGACGTGGTTGTCGACCGAGACGCACCGCTCGACGTTGATGCCCAAACTGGGACCAGCGCTGGCGAGGATCGCGGCGCAGCCGATGAACAGGGCGGGCAGCTGTTTGCGAACTGAGTACATATGGCTCCTTATCTCGATATGAACCGTGCTCCCCACAGGCCGGTGTCCAACCGGGCCCTTTCCCCCGAAAGGCCCCTGGTCTGATGACAGCTCCGACCGCCTGAGTCTACCCCACCTGCTTTGGCACCTGTCAAGAAAAATCTGAGCGGAATTCGTGTTAGTCGAGGCTTTGACTGCCACGCTGCGCGCGCAGCAGGGCTCTGTAGCCATCCAGAACGGTGCGGTCGAGGCGGCCCAGGTCGCGCAGCAGGCGGGTGACGCGGATGCCGTACGAGCGGGGAGGGGGGAGGCCGAGCTCGGCCTCGATGCGCTCGTCGAAGTACATCAGGGTGCGCCGCCGGCGCAGGCGGCGCATCAGGAAACGCAGCACGACCAGCGGGCTGAGGAGCTGCAGCACGTCGCCGTTGAGTTGGCCGTGGCGCAGCTGCCAATGGAAGACCTGCGCCAGGCGCTCGGCGTCGGCGCGCTCGGCGGCGCTGCACGCCCCGGCCAGCGCGGCGGTGCCGTCAACCAACGCCGCGGTGCGATCGAAGGAGGCGAGGATCCTCCACAGCGCCAGCAACGGCACGGTGAGACCCGCGGCGCGCGCCTGGGCCGTCACTTGGGCGACCGTCCAGCGCCCCGCCGGCTCCCCCCACCAGGCCGCCAGATCGCACAGATCCTTGATCGCCGTCGCCGGGGCGAAGCCGTCGCGCAGGACATGATGCGCCGTGAGCAGCATCGCGTCGGGCGGTGCCGGGGCCGAGATGTCGGCGCCGAACAGGCGCGCCGGCTCGGCGCGGGCGATGATCCCGGCGGCGTCCAGCGCCGGCGGCGGCCGCACGCCGAGCTGCCAATGCAGGTCGATCTCGAGTCGGTCGACGTCGGTGAAGATCAAGTACTGATTGCCCGAAAAGGCGCCTTCGCGCGGCCGGTCGCGCAGATATTCCATGTACTCGGCGAAGCGGTCGGTGATGGGCGCGAAGCCGAGGCGGCGAAAGACCTCGGCGGCGGCCTCGACGTGCGGTGCCGCGACCAGGAGGTCCATGTCCTGCACCATGCGCTGCCCGGCGCCGCGGTAGAGCGAGGCGATGACGCCGATGCCCTTGAACGGCACCGCCGCAACCCCGGCCGTGCGCAACGCGGCGAGCACCGTCGCGGCGCGGTGGGCCACGGCGGTTGCCTGCATGGCGGCGGCGCGGCCGCGGGCGGCGAGATCGCGGGCCGACTCCGCATCGAGCCCGGTTCCGAGCTCGGCGGTGCGCCGGCGCAGGGCGGGGACCACCCGCCATGCCGCCGCCAGCGCGACTGCTGCGGGCCAACGCGCGCCGGCCGACAACGCCTGCGCAGCGCGCGCGGCGGTGGCGCGATCGCCGAGCAGCACCGCGGCCAGCAGGGGGCGCAGGTCGTCCACGCTCACCCTCCGCCGCGCGCGGCGCGGGCGGACCCCTCCGGGGGGTGGCCGTAGATCTCGCGCACGCGCCCGGCGCGTACCGGGTCGGGAGTCTCGAAGATGTCGCCGCCGACGCTGATCCAGGCGTGCCCACGCAGGCGGTCGGCGGCGTCGACGCCGGGTTCGACGCCGAAGTGGATGCGCAGCAGGGCCGCACCGGGATCGAGAAAGCGGTACAGCGTCAGCGCCCGCACGTAGCACATGTTGCGGTCGCCAAAGACCGACAGACGCAGCCACGGCTGGCGCAGCCTGGCAATGCGTTCTACGCCGGGGCGCGCAGATCGGGCGCCGGCGGCCGCGGCGCGGCGCGCAGGCGGTCGAGAAAGGCGGGCAGGCTGGCATCCCCGAGGTCGGCAGGGACGCTCCAGACGAAGTGGCCGATGCGCAGCGCCAGAGCCAGATCGCCGGGCTGGCGCAGCAGGACGCGCAGCCGCTGCGCGATGCCGACCGGCGTCCACTTGCCGGCCAGCGCCGGCGTCACCATCGCGCGCGCTCCCGCGGGCTCCAGTACGTGCTCATGCAGCCGAGGCGTTGCGCCAGCATCTTCACCAGCTGCCCGCGCCGCACCAGGGCGCCATCGTCGCCGCCGGGGCGACAGGCCGCCAGGGCCAGGCCGCCGAGCGTGCACCAGGCGCGCAGCTCGTGAGCCACGGACCAGCCGATGGCCTCGCGGTGGCGGATGAGGAATTGACCGTAGCCGCGCCCGTACCAGAGCTGCTGGCGCCAGTACTCGAGCCAGGTGCGACGGTGGCGGTGCAGCACCACCGCGCGCGGCACGAAGTGGAAAGGGGCGTCGTCGATCTGCCGCAAGCGGGTGTGCAGGTCGCACGAGTCGTACGTGGTGAAGCGCTCGTCGAAGCCTCCGGTGGTGAGCAGGGTGGCGCGGCGGAAGAGGACGTTGCCAGTAGGGGCGAAGGGAAAACGCGGATGGCCCAGATAGTCCTCCGCATCGAGGCCGCCGCTCAAGTCGACGAATCGTGCAGCGGGTGTGTTCGATTCGTAACCGACCATGCGCCCCGCTGCCCCCATGGCGAGAGGCGAGCTGTCCGCGACCGCTTCCAGCAGGGCCTGCAACCAATGGCGCGAGGGGAGACAATCGGCGTCGGTGAACGCCACCCACTCGCCGCCCGCCGCCCGCGCGCCGCGGTTGCGCGCTGCCGGAGCGCCGCTGTGCGCCTGCTGCTCGACGCGAAAGCCCAGCCCGCGCGCCACCTCGGCGGTGGCGTCGGTCGAGCCGTCGTCGACCACGATGGTCTCGAAGTCGGCGGCCGGCAGGCTCTGGCCGCGCAAGGCGATCAGACAGTCGGCGAGAAAGCGCGCGCCGTTGTAGACGGGGATCACCACCGAGACCCGGGGCGTCATGGCGCGGGGACCTCGAAGCGCCGATGGGATCCGCTGCACCGGTAGCTGTGGAAGCCGCGCCAGAAGCTCCAGGTCCACAGGCGTTGGTAAACGGCGTGCTCGAGCTGCTCCGCCGTGCGCCAGCCGAGCTGGTACGCGCCGCGCAGCAGCAGCGGTTGCGCCGTGTGCCACACCAGCACCGTCCCGACCATGGCCCATGTATACAGAGTCCAGCGCACTTTTTCAGGGTAACGGCGGTACATGGCCGCGGCGCCCTCGCCGTAGGCGAACGCCTGGCGGCGCAGCTGCGCGTCGGTGGCGCGGTGGCGGTGAAAGAGCAAGGCGTCTGGCTCGAAGACCATGCGCTGCTGAGCGAAGCGCTGGCGCAGGCGGTGGCAGAGGTCGACGTCCTCGGACGTCATCAGCTCCTCCGCCCAACCGCCAATCGCCAATGCGGCGTCGCGCCGCAGCGCCATGTTGAGCGACGGCACGAACGGAAAATGCGCATTGGCGAGCTGCTGCTCGGTCTCGAAGACGCGCGACTGCGCCATGAAGCGCTCGGCGCCGCTGGCGGGGCGAAAGGCCAGCGTGCGGCCGCCGACGAGCATGACGTCGGCCGCCGCAAACGGCGCGACGATCGCCGCCAGCCAACCGCGTGTCGGCAACGTGTCTGCGTCGGTGTGGACAACGATATCGCCGCGCGCGTGGCGCAACCCCCGATTGCGTGCGGCGGCGGGTCCGCGCCGCGGCTCTTCGAGCAAGGTGACGGCGAAACGCCGCACGATGTCCTGCGTGCCGTCGGTCGAGCCGTTGTCGACCACGATGATCTCGCACTCGGCCGGCGCCCCCGCCTGGCTGGCGAGGGCACTGAGGAGATCGCCAATGGTGGCTGCCCCGTTGAGCACCGGGACGACAACGCTGACCGACGGCATGATTGATTCAACGTGAGACAAGCCCGGCCTCAATCTGAAAAGAGAGAACCACGGATGGACGCGGATAAACACGGATGCTCGGCCGGGCAGCGGGGGTCATTCGCCATGTCTTATCCGCGTTCATCCGTGTTCATCCGCGGTTCTCTTGTTTGTGGGCGAGCTTGGAAGTCGCAGCAAGGGCCGCTTCCAGCGGGGCGAGACAGTCGCCGTCGCTGTACGCGCCGCTGGCGATGGTCGCCCGCACGCCGCGCAGGTCCTGCGCGGTGGCGGCGATCGCGGCGAGCAGCGGCCGCGCCGTGGCCGGGTCGCGCGGCACCACCGTCTGGTGCAACAGCGACGACAACACCTCGCCCGCGGCCAGCGGCTCGATGCGCACGCCGTGGCCGGCGGGGGCGCGGTGCACTTCGACGAGATGCGTCGGTGTCGCCGCCGCGCGTTCGCACCCCGGCCAGATCTCGCCGGCGCGCACCCGGCGCTTCTCCGTCCAGGCCGAGTACACCGGCCGCGCCGCGAGGTCGCCGACCTCGGGAAACCAGCCGCGCACCTGCGGATGGAGGTTGAAGTTGTGCAGCAGGGCGCGCACGGTGCCGGCGCCATTGGCGGCGCGGCGCAGCAGCAGCTTGTCATCGCCCAGCGTCTGCCAGCCGCGCCGCACCAGCGCCGCGACGAGCGTGCTCTTGCCGCCGCCCGAGGTGGCCGTGACCAGGGCGCAGCACCCGTCGCGCACCACCGCGCCGGCGTGCAGCGGCACCCATCCGAGTTGTCGCCAGGTGGTGGTCAGCAGCAAGCTCAGCAGCTCTTCGATGTCGTCGGGAATCGGCCCGCCGGACGGCACGGCAATCGTCCACGGCGCGCCCGCCGCCCAGCGGCAACTCGCCCCCGACAGCGCGGTGGCATACAGCGCGTCGGCGTCGCCGTCGACGTGCATCCGACCGCAGGTCAGATACGTGCCGCGCGCCATCGCCGCGGGGGGCTCCGCTTCGATTACGCGCAGCTCCACCGCCGTCGCCGGTGGCTCCCAGCGCGCCGTGAACAGGTCGAGCACCGCGGCGACGCGATCGCGCAGGCGCGCGTTTGCCGCCGTGAGGTGCAGCGCCAGCGGGCCGCAGGGAAACGAGGCGAAGACCATGCCGGCGACCAGGCCTCGGCAGCGGTCGGGCGCTACTCCACCAGGGGAATGCTGGGGTCGAACGCGCTGACGACGATCTTGTGCAGCGGTTCCCTGTGTTTCTCGATGCGCGGCGCTTCCCAGACCCCGGCGGGCGCGATGTCGTCGGTGCGCCCCGCCGCGCCGCCCGGGACAACCAGGCGATCGCCGACAACGGCATCGAGAAAGGTCTCGATCGCCGTCGCGTCGCCGTTCATCGCCCCCCACTGGCGGCACTGCTCCAGCACCCCGGTGCGGCTGATGCCGCGCTCGAAGAGCTGCACGATCGCCCAGCCGCTGGCGTTGACCGAGTAGAAGTACTTCTCCTCCAGATCGAGCAGGACCGCCTCGCGCTCGAGCACGGTCACCACGACGTCCGGTCGCAGTGCCAGGATCTCTTGCGCTTGCTTTGGCGTCGACATCGATAGGTGTCCGCGTAGGGCGGAGGGAAGGTACTTGGGCTCGCCGAGGTTGTCAAAATTCCGGCGCGCGCGGTCGTCGCACGCCTACTCGCGCCACAGCCGCGCCACCATCCGCACCGCCTGCATCAGCAGGTCGCGTTCAACGGCGGCGAGCACGGCGCCGTAGACCGCGGCTGCCACGATCACCTTGGCCGGCACGACGGCGAGCGGCGGCCAGCCGCTCCACATCGGCGCCAGTGCGAGCACCGCCGCCGCGGCTGGCACGCAGGCGATGAGTGGCCACAGCCAGAGGCGGCGCAGGGAGAAATCGACGTACTGCCGGCAGGCGCCGAGATAGAGCGCGGCGCCGACGACCATCATCAAATCGACCGCCAGCGCGGCGCCGGTGATGTCGAATGCGGCGGTGAAGGCGATCAGCCCCGGCACCAACACCGCGAGCTGCACGGCGCGGATGCGCACGATCCGTTCGGGCGCGCCGACGGCCATGATCAGATCGCGGCCGTTGCGGTTCAGCGCGTCGAGCCCGGTGTAGACCATCAGCAATTGAAACACCGGCACCATCGGCAGCCAGCGCGCGCCGAGCAGCAGCACGATCGCCTCGTGGGCGGTCAGGATGACGATCAGACAGAGCGCCAGCGCGGCCCGCACCGTCAGCATGTTGAGGCGGGCAAAAGCCTGCGAGAGCCGCAGCCGGTCGCCCTGCAGCCGCGCCAGCGTCGGGAACACCACCGGCATCAGTGGATTGCCGATCACCCGCCGCGAGTAGCCGGCCAGGTCGTAGGCGCGCGAGTAGTAGCCGAGCGACGTCGCGCCGCGCACCGTGCCGACCCAGAAGTTGTCGATGTTTTCGATCGCGAAGCTGATGTTGTTGGCCAGCCAGACGCGCGCGCCGAAGCGCCACAGCCACACGGCCGTCGGCTGGTCCCAGCCCAGGCGCGGTCGCCAGACGCGGTACGGCCCCCACAGGTAGTAGGCCCGCACGACCTCGCCGGCGATGTGCTCGCCGAGCAGGCTCCACACGCCGCAGCCCATCCAGGCGAGCAGGGGCGAGGTGATGGTGCAGCCCAGCGACGCGGTGACGCTCATGATCGCCACGCGGTCGAAAGCGAGGGTGCGCGTCACCAGGATTTCCTGCGTCGCGTTGAACGCGTGCACCGCCACCACGCCGGCATAGGCGATAATGAGCGCGCTGAGCAGCGGCAGCTCGGGGTAGAAGCGGCCGATGATCGGCGCCGCGATCAGCAGCAGCACGGTGGTGGCGGCGACCAGGAGCAGGCGCATGGTCAGGAACGTGGTGAGCAGCGCCTCGTCGAGCTCGCGGCGGTGCACGACGCCGTTGTCGAGCCCGAGGGCGCGCAGCTGCGCGACCAACATATTGAAGAACACCGCCAGCGCGTAGAGGCCGAAGTCGGCCGGCGGGAGCAGTCGCGCCATGAGAATCGACCGAGCAAATCCCAGCGTCAACGTGATCACCGCCGCACCGGCGCCGTACGCCGAGCCGCGCACCGCGCGCGCGGCGACGCCGCGGCTGTCGAAAGGCTCGCCGGCGGTCGGCTGATCTTCGCTATCCCGCATGGGCCCCCCTTTGACAAAGCCGCGCCCCACACGCCACCCTCGCGCCCTTGAACCCGCCGCGTCTCAGCGCCGTGCACGTCTACAAAGCCTACCCGCCGGTGCGCGGCGGCATCGAGGGGCACGTCGATCTGCTGACGCGCCAACTCAGCGCGCGCGGCGTGCGCGCCGAGGTGCTGTGCGCGCGCGTGCCGGGTACATCGCGCGACGAAGTGCGCGCCGGCGTCGCCGTGCACCGCTGCTGGACGCCGCTCACGCTCGCCTCGACGCCGCTGCCGCCGCTGCTGCCCTGGGCCGTGCGCCGCAGCGCGGCGGCGATCGTGCATCTGCACTACCCGTGGCCGCCCAACGAGCTCGCCTGGTTGCTGGGCGGACGCGGACGTCCGCTGGTGGTCAGCGTGCAGTGCGATATCGTTCGCCAGCAGCGACTGGCGGCGCTCCTGGCGCCGCTCACCCAGCGCGTGCTCGGCGCCGCGGCGCGCATCCTGGTCAACGGCGCCTTCATGCGCGACGAGCCGCTGCTGGCCGCGCACCGGGCCCGCGTCCTGCACATCCCGCTCGGCGTCGACACCGCGCGCCTGCGCCCCGATCCTGGCGCGCGCGATCCGCTGCCGGAGCTCGACCGACCGCGCATCCTGTTCGTCGGCCGCCTGCGCCACTACAAAGGCCTGCCGGTGCTCGCCGCCGCGCTGGCGCGTCTGCCCGCCGCGCAGCTCATCGTCGCCGGCGACGGCCCCGAACGCCAAACTCTCGAAGCCGCGCTACAGGCCGCGGGTTGCCGCGCCCGCGCTCACCTGCTCGGCGAGGTCGACGACGACACGCTGCTGCGCCTCTACCAAACCTCCGACGTCGCCGTGCTGCCCTCGACCTCGCGCGCCGAAGCGTTTGGCCTCGCCATCGCCGAAGCGCAAAGCTGCGGCCTGCCGGCCGTCACCACCGCAGTCGGCACCGGTACGGCGCAGACCATCGCCGACGGCGACTCCGGCCGCGTCGTGGCGCCGAACGACCCGCAGGCCCTGGCCGACTCGCTGGCCTGGTGCCTCGACCCGACGCGCACCGCCACCCTGCGCGCCGCCGCCCGCGCGCACGCCGAGCGGCGTCTATCCGCCGAGCGGATGACCGACGCGGTGTGCCGTGTTTACGAAGAGCTGCCGGGCAAGGGCTGACAGTTGAACTTATCCGAACCGCCGGGCGAGGCTCCCGCCGAGCCATCCGAACCTGACGAGTGCAAGTTGTCGTATGGCCACCATGCGGCTACAGTGAGGCCATGAAAGGATCCAAACGCTCCAGCGTGGCTTCGGCCCCTATGGCAGAAGTGCCCGTGCGCGTCCTCAAAGACCGTCTCTCGGAGCTCCTGCGCGCCGTCGAGAGCGGGTCGACCGTTGTGGTGACGAGTCACGGCCGGGCTCTGGCTGATCTGGTGCCGCACCGCGAGAGGGCACCTTTCGCGGCGTCGCTGCTGACCGTCCGCCAGCCCTCGCGGCCGTGGGGCTCGGTGCGGCGCCGCCGTACGGGGCGCGGTGGCACGAACAGCACCGGCCTGTTGCTCGAGGAACGGCGCCGACGATGAGGAATGTCTACGTCGACGCCTCGGTAATCTTGCGAGTCGTGCTCGACGAGCCCCACCAGCTTCACGAATGGGACGCCCTGGAGGATCCGGTCACGAGCGTGCTGGCGGAGGTCGAGGGACTGCGCACGATCGACCGCGCCACCCGCAAGACTACGCACCCGCGGCGGCGGCTCCTCAGCGAGGCCGAGGCGAACGACGCCCGGGTCTTGCTCTTCGAGACGCTGGAGATGTTTGCACGGGTCGACGTGGCGCCGGCGATTCTCGCGCGCGCCGGCCAGCTCACCGGTCCTCTTGGGACCCTCGACGCTCTGCACCTGGCGACGGCGCTGACTTGGAAGGACCGTATCGGTGAGACGACTGCGATGGCGACCCACGATCCTGAACTAGCTTCCGCAGCCGCGGCGCATGGCCTTCCGGTAATCGGCGACCTTCAGCAACGCAGGCGTCCGGTCTGACCAATCGAAACGCTCGCGGTACGGC
Organism: uncultured Binatia bacterium (SeqCode); assembly: GCA_964455095.1. GTDB lineage: Bacteria > Desulfobacterota > Binatia > HRBIN30 > CADEER01 > CAYVUV01. Next base: position 20,011 of record CAYVUV010000362.1, on the reverse strand, counting down.
AGTGAGTGCCAGACCTCCGTTTCGAGCGCTGGGGTGGTGCACTTGACCGTGTCAGTCGGGCCCCTCTATTGGTGCCGCATGAAAGTTCGAGCAAACCGTCTACATCTTGTTGACGCGGCACCGACCAAGGACCGAACCTCGTGACCGCTGCGGCCGGGCCGCTGGACGGCTTGCAGGGCTATGTCGACGACTTTGACGGCGCCACCGTGCGCGGTTGGGCGTTGGATCGCGCCGCGCCGGCGCGCACCGTGTCGGTGGCGATCTACGTCGACGAGCTGATGGTGGCGGAGGTCGCGGCCGACCAGTTGCGCGACGATCTGCGCAAAGTCGACGCGCAACACCCCAATCACGGCTTCAGCTTCCGCCTGCCGGGCGAGCGCGCGCTGCCGCTGCAGCAGGGGACGCTGACGGTGAAGTTCGCCGGCACCGATCGCATGCTGACCGCGATCGGCAACGCCGAGGGCACGGTCAACCGCCTGCCGCTCAGCCACAACGAGCTCATCCATCTGCTGGCGCACAACGCCATGCAGCCGAGCGTGCCGCGGCCGCTGATCGCCCACATCGCCGGGCCGGAGGCGGACGAGTACTCCTTTCGCATCGTCGGCGCCGGCATCGTCCTCGACCTGCTCGACTACCGCCTGCTGCGCTTCCCGCCGGGGACGGTGGTCGATCTCGGCTGCGGCTGCGGGCGCGTCGCGCTGCAGATGGCGCCGTGGTTCGCCAAGGGCGGCGCCTACTGGGGCTTCGACACCTGGAGCGAGGGCATCGCCTGGGCGCAGAAGACGGTGACGCCGCTCTATCCGAACGTCCAGTTCCGCGCCCTCGGCGAGGCCAGCGGCTATGCCGCCGATACCGCCTTCACGCTGCCGCTGGCCGACGGCTCGGTCGACGCGGTGCTGGCCGCCTCGCTGTTCACCCACCTCACCGAGAGCGCCGCGCGCGGCTATCTGCGCGAGATCGCGCGCCTGCTGAAGCCCGGCGGCGGCGCCTACCTGACCTTCTTTCTGTGGGACGCCGAATCGCAGGCGCGCCTCGGCAGCGCGCGTCTGACACCCGTCCCTGGCGGTCGCCGCTTCGACCACGCGGAGTTCCCCGACTTCTTCTACGAGGAGCGCGCCGTGCTCGACATGGTGCGCGACAGCGGCCTGCTGCCGACGGTGCGCGAATACGGCAACTGGCGCGGCGACCACTACAAACGCCGCCGCCACGCCGTCGGTCACCAGGATCTGTTCATCGTGCGCAAACCGGGGTGACGGAACGAGCCGCGTAACGCGCGACTGCTGTCAGTGAAGGCACCAGACGGTTGCGAGCAGCCAACCCCGACCGCATCGCAGTACTCGTTCTCGTCGCGATCGTGCTGGCGGCCAAGCTGCCGACGCTGGCGACGCCGTACCATTGGGACGAGACCGTGTGGATCGGCTTCGCGCACAATCTCGCGGCGTTGCCGCTGTGGCGCGTCTTGCCCGGGTGTCATCCGCCGTCGCTGTTCGGCGGTCGTCCGCCTGGCTTGTATCTGCCGGTCGCGGCGCTCTTCAAAGTCACCGGGCCGTCGATCCGGCTCTCGCACCTCGCCATTGCCGGCTTCGCGGCGGCCGGCGTGGCGTTCACCTATCGGCTCGCCGCGTTGTTGTACGGCCGGACGGCCGGCATCTTCGCTGCACTCTTCTTGTTCTTCACGCCAATGTACTTCGCGCAGGCGGGCATGTTCGTCGCCGACTTGCCGGTCGCCGCGTGCGGCGTGGCGAGTGTGTACTGGGCGCTGCGCCGGCGCTACGCGCCGTACCTGGTGTGCGCCGTAGGTCTGGTCCTGCTCAAGGAAACGGCCCTCGCCATCGTCTTCGCCGTGACCGCGCACGTGCTGATCAGCGAACGGCGGCGCGGCGTCGCCGGCGCGGCCCGCGCGGCGCTCCCCTGGGCGGTGCCGATGCTGCTGATGGGCCTGTACTACTCGGCGCAGAAGCTCACCAGCGGCAGTTTCTTCATTGAGTTCAGTGAGCCGTTCGAGTGGCTGCAGCCGGGGCTCGTGGTCAGCCAATATCGCACCGTCACGCGCTGGCTGTTCGACGAGCAGCTGCGCTGGATCTTCACCGCCCTCATCGCGGCGCACCTGGTGAGCAGCCGCGTCGCGCGCCGGCGACCCGAGCTGCGACTGTTTGGCTTGATCGCCCTTTGCTCGGGCTACAGCTTCAGCGCGCTCTATCTCCTGCCCCGCTACCTCCTGCCGGTGCTGCCCTACTTCTTCGTCCTCGCCGCCGGGGCCCTGGTCGGGCTGTTTCGCCGCCGCGCAGTGCAGGTCGCGGTCGGCGCCGCGCTGGTCGCCCTGCTGGTCGCGCGTCTGCCGGGGGCGGACCAGCCCGGCACGCGCGAATGGGACCTCGGCTACCTCGCTGCCGTGCGCACTTATGCCATTACCGCCGAGCGCCTCGCGCGTGACCACAGCGGCGCGCGAATCCTGACCACGTGGCCCTTGTCCGACTATCTGCGCCGGCCCGAGCTCGGTTACGTGCATGCGTCACTGCAGGCCGCTCGAGCGCGTGATGTCCGACCGCTCGACGATGCGGTGCCCTTCGATGTCGCCGTCGCGTGTTCCCTGGGCGAGGACAACAGCCCGATCACCGCCTACGCCACCGCACATGGCCTCGCGCCGGTTGATCGGATCGTCGTCGAGAGTTTCAGCTGCGATGTGTACGGCGCGCGGCGGTAGGGCGGGCGTCCCTGCCCGCCGTGGTTTGCGCGCGGGCGGAAAGCATGGTCTCCCTGCCATGATGGGTTCGGTGGAGAGGTCGCGGCGATGGGCGCGCGACTGATTGTGCAGCTATGAGGCCACCGCGCCTCCGCCTCGCGGGCATCGCCGCGGCGCTGTTGGTCGGTCTGGTCGTGCCCGCCGGTGTGGCGATTGCCGTCGGTGCGGCGCTGGCGTCGGTGCTGCCGCCGCGCTGGGTTGCCGGCGGCCTGTCGTACGTGATCGGCTGGCCGAAGAACGTCGAGATCACCGCCGTCAGCGCTGGGCTGATCGCCGGCATCATGAGCGCCGCGCTCGCATCCCGCCGCGGGCTGTACGCGCCGCTGCTCGGGCTGGCGCTGCTCGGCTGGTGCTTGGCCGCCAGCTATTCCACGGCGCCGGCCGACATGGGGCCGTCCGGATTGCTGCGGCCACTGGTGCTGTATCTGCTGACCTGTGCGGCCCTGACCACCTGGTCGCCGCAGCCGATCGCCGCCGCCACGTCGCGCCGGCGACCAATGCTGGTGACCAGCGCAGTCTTCACGCTCGCCCTCTTCGCCGCCGCGCGATGGGTAGACGGGGTGACGGTCGACACCTTCCATTCCGGTGACGCGTTGCAGACGGCGCTCGCATTGCGTCAGGGCGGCCACCCGTTCGACGACTTGATTATGGCGCACGGTCTGCACGACGTCGGCCTGATGGCGTTGTGGATCGGCGTGCTCGGCAAGGTCGGCACCACACCGGTGGCGCTGGCAATGGCGACCAACGTCCTGCTCGGCGTCGTCGCGCTCTTCCTGCTGGCACGGCGCGCTGTCGGCGACGGCATGCGGGCGCTGGTCGGCGCGGCCGGACTGGTGACAGTGCTCCTGTTGTTTTCCGCCCACGCCAGCGTGCTGCTCAACCTCGGCCCGACCGTCTTCGTCGCCGCCGTGTACTGCCTGGCGGCGCCCGGCCCGCGCTGGCGGCTGGCGGTTGCCGGTGCCGCACTGGCCGCTGCCCACATCTACCGAATCGACGCCGCCATGTTCGGCAGCGGGGCCCTGGTGGCCGTGTTGGCCGCGCGCTGGCTGGCCTGGGGGTGCGAGAGTTGGCGGGCGCGTGTCGTGGGGTTGGCGGCCGACGCGGCCGTTGTGGCAATGGGGCTGGGGCTGCCGTTGCTGGCCATGCGGGCGGTGGTCGGCTGGCCCGACAGCCACTGGCTCGCGTACGCGCTCGTTACCCTGCGGCGCTATCACGCCGATTCGGATGGCCTGCCGATGCCATGGCCGGCCGCGTTCGCCCCGCAACCGTGGTCGGTGACCTCGACCGCCATCACGTTGGTCCCGCTGGTGCTGGCGCTGGCCCTGGGGACGGCCGCTGTGCGCGCCGTGCGCGATGGCTGGCGGCAGCCGCGCTCGGCGCCCGCGGCGGCGGCGGGCGAGGCGCTGGTCTTCCTGGCTGCCTTCGCGTTGCTCGCCGCGCGCACGGCGCTGTCGCGCAGCGACGTGGGGCACGCGATGATGTGGACCTACCTGCCGCTGTTCGGCGCGCTGTTCCTGCTGCTCGCCGCGCCGCTGTCGCATCACATGCGCGCGCCGCGCGCGCCCGCGCGGGCTCTTGGCGCACTCGCCCTGCTGCTGATCGGTCAGGCCGTTGTCCTGGGGCCGGCGCGCTGGCGCCCCCTGCTCGAGCATCTGGCGCCCAATCCGCCGCTCGGCGACTGCCGCGATACCATGCTGACCCGCGTCGATGCCGAGATGCCCGCCAATCGCGGCCTGATCGAGGGCAGCTGCGTCGTCGAACGGGCGTTGCGCGCGCACGGCGTCGAACGCCTGCTCGTCGATCACGCCGCGCCCTGGTACCTGGTGCGCTTCGGCATGCCGACGCTGTCGCGTTACTCCACCCTGGGCAAGGCCTACACGCCGGCCAGCCAACGCCAGGTGATCGACGCCGTGCACGCGGCGCCGCGCTCGGCGCTGCTGCGCGTGCGCGGCTACCGCGCCCTCGACCGCTTCGATGTCGACAACGTGTTCCGCATTCCCGTCGTCGAGGCCTATCTGCGCGAACGCCGGCGCGGCGCGCCGGTTATTGCGACTGCGATCGGCGATCTGGTCTTGTGGGACGAGCCGGCGGTGCCGCCGCCCGCGCCACCCGCGCCGCTGGCCTCAGCGGAGATCCTGCTCTTCGTCGACCAGCAGACCTACGACCGCGGCAGCGGCTTCCTGCTCATCGAAGGCTGGGCGGCCGACGCCGCCAGCCGTCGCCCGGTCGACGAAGTCGTCGCCAAGTACGACGCAACGCAGGAAGGCGTCGCGCGTCGCGACCTGCCACGCCCCGACGCCGCTGCCTTTCTCGGCGTTGCGCAACTCGCGGCCGGCTGGTCGATCGCGGTGCGCGTGCCACCCCAACGTTGGCCGGAGTCGGTCGAAATAGTGGCGCGCATGGCCGACGGGCGACAGAGCGTCGTGCGCACCGACCCGTCGCGCGCGGTCGTGCTGCCCGGGCTCAGTGGTCCGGAGTGGCAGGATCTCGCTGCGGCGGTGACCGATGCCGAGGCCCTCGGCCGCCGCGACCGCGCCGCCGCCACGGCGCGCCAGCGCTGACTGGATCAGTCGGATAAATCCCCCTCAATCCCCCTTTGCCAAAGGGGGAAGCGGGCCGAGATCGAGAGGAGCTGAAAGGGATAGGCGAGCTGCCGTGCGAGGGCCGCAGCAATGGGGCGGAGACCCAGCTCGCCCTCGTGGGGGAAGGCGGGGTCGTCGACTCCGGTCTCCGGATATTCGTCGTCGCCGCGGTACTGGGTCCCGAACAGGCGATCCCAGATGCTGAAGATCGCGCCGAAGTTCGTGTCGCGGTGCTCGGCGCGGCGCGAGTGGTGGATGCGATGCGATTGCGGCGTGACCAGCACGTAGCGCAGCGGGCCGAGGTTCGTCCGCACATTGCCGTGGTAGAAGCGCGCGTACCAGACGCCGAACGCGCCCCACGCCGCCAGCGCCGGGAACGCCGTGCGGGGGTTGAGCGCGAAGAAGGGCACGAAGCTCACCAGCGTCTCGATGATCCGCTCGACCGGATGAACCCGCAGATCGGAGAAGGCATTGAGGTCTCGCTGCGAGTGGTGGACCGTGTGGAAGGACCAGAAGAACGTGATCTTGTGCCGCGCGAGGTGGTGCAACCAGCGCACGAAGTCGCCGAGGAGGACCGCGATGGCGATCTGGAGCGCGACCGGCAGCAGGTCGATCGACTCGACGCGCAGAAACGAGAGGTAGGTGTCGCACCCGCGCTGAAGCAGCGACCAGACAAAGGGCATGAAGGCGCCGATGAAGCAGGCACCGAAGACGAACCAGGCGCAGTCGTGAACGAAGGCGGTGGAGAAGGGTGCTTGCTGGGGGCGGACGGGCCACAGGCGTTCGAGCAACAGAATGAAACCGAGCAGCGCGTAGAACTTCCAGGATAGAAGCTGATTCCCGACGACGAGCTCGTGCAGGGCGCCCCGTGCCGCGCCGCGGGCGATCGCGTACGCTTCGGCGATCCGCTCGGGTGCGAGCAGCGCGGCGGCAGCAATGGCGCCCGCCAGCGCGAGGGCAGCCGCGAGTCCTGCGAGCGCATTTCGCCAGCTATCACGCATGCAGGGCACCCGTTCAGTTCATGCGTAGGCGGCCCGGCCGCACGTAGTAGATCTCGTCGACCGACGCCGTCTCGCGGCCCGGGAGCTTGCGCCGCCGGTCGAGCGACGCCTTGAGTACCTTGGTAAGGTCCAAGGCGCCCTTGACGCGGTCGCGGCTCATGTTGTTCGGGTGGCGCCGGTACAACAGCACGACCTCGTCGAGGATGTCGAAGACGACGCCGTGCTCCTGGGCGCGCATGAACCAATCGACGTCCTCGCAGTGACGGTAGCTTGAATCGAACGCGCCGATCCGGTCGAACAGCTCGCGGCGGACCAGCGCGCTGCCCAGGGTGTAGGAGACAATGGGCTGCGCGTACGGCACGGCGACGGGCGCGCCGTGCGCCGCGCTCTCGTCCTGGAAGGCTTGGACCATGCCCATCGCGACTTCCGCTCGCCCGTTGCCCGCGAGCCGGGCGCAGAGTGTCGCCAGTGCGCCGTCCGCGAGCAAGTCATCGCAGTCGAGAAAGCCGATCAGCGCGCCGCGGGCGATCGCCAAGGCGGCATTCCGAGCGGCCGCCGGACCCGCCTGATCCTGAAAGAGATACCGGCACTCCGGGTAGTTCCGCTCGACGATCCGTCTGGTTCCATCGGTCGAGCCGTCGTCGACGACGATGATCTCGAGCGGCGCCACGTTCTGAGCGCGAATGCTTTCGAGGGCATCCGCGATGTAGCGCTCGCCGTTCCAGACCGGAATGACGATACTGAGCAAGGGCGGTCCGGTCAGAGCGGTCAGATCCGGCGCAGCAAGGTCCTGGCGCCGATGGCCATGAGTCCGGCGATCACGACTCCGAGGCCCAGCCAGGACAGGACCGGAGCGGCCGCCACTCCGGCGATGGCGAACAAGCGCCCGAAAACGCCGAACGAATCGCCATCCGCCTCCGCTTTCTCCCAGACGACGGCGAAGCCGCCGCCGTCGCGGCAGACGACGGCCGGATCGGTTTGATAGGCGTCGGTCGCAAACGACACCGGTACATCCCCGCCGACGGCGGCGCCGGAGCTGGCAAAACGGCGCGCAAAGATCTGGTATTCGCTCGTCGCGCGGTCCCACGCGACGACGAAGTCACCGCCGGACCCACAGCAGATGGCGGGGTCCTGTTGATTGCCTGCCGTCGTGGCGGAGGCCTGGAACTCGCTCCCGTTCGGCAGGCCGGCGCTGTCGAATCGCTGGCCGAATATGCCGGTGCCGGAGCCGTCTTGCCCGATGCTCTCCCAGGCGAGGACGAAGTCGCCATTGGCGGCGCGGCACATTTCCACGCTTCTCTGATCGGCGAGCGTGTAGGTATTGGCAAGGAACTCGGCGCCGAGAAAGGTTCCGTCGGCGGCGAAGCGTTGGCCGAAGATGCCGCGCGAATAGCCGTCCTGGCCGTAGCTGCTCCACGCGACGACGAAGTCGCCCGCGGCATTGCAGGCAACGGCCGGACCGCTCTGGCGATTCTCGGTGTACGTGTTGACCTGAAACTCGGCCCCGGCGAGCGCGCCACTGTTGGCGAAGCGCTGGGCGAAAATTCCGTTGCGGTCGCCGTCCTGGTCGTAGCTTTCCCAGCTGACGACGAAGTCGCCGGCGGCGCTGCAGCAGACCGCCGCATACCCCTGGTCACCGACGGTCGACGTGCTCACCTGGAACTCGAGACCGACGAAGCCGCCGGCGCTGCTGAAACGCTGTCCGAAGACCCCGTCGCCCTCGCCGTCTTGTCCGTCCTCCTGCCGCCACGTCACGACGAAGTCGCCGGCCGCGTCACAGCAAACCGACGGCTGCTCCTGTTGACCATCGGTGTACGTGTTGACCTGGAATTCGCTGCCCGTAGGTGTTCCGTCGCTGGCGTAGAGCTGCGCGAAGATCTCGGTCCGCACCGATTCCCCGCCGTCCCACACGACCACGAAGCGACCGTCGCCGGTGCCGCATGCCGCCGGGCTGCCCTGAATGTCGGCGGTGTAGGTGTTGACTTGAAACTCGCTGCCGACGGGTCCAACGACCTGTGCGTGCGCGGCGCCGGCTGCGGCCAGGACCGCGACCAAACCGATCAAACCAAGCCTGCGATTCATATGCTTCCCCTCGGCGTTCCGGCCGATACCCGTTCCGAGAATTCGACCGACTCCCTTGTCCGGACAAAGGCTGTTTTTGTCAACCAGAAGGGCGGTCCGCCACGGCCCTTTCGGGGTTCCCAGAGTTGGGACGCCGGGGGAGTTCTGTCCTTGCGCGCCGCTCAGGGCACTGCTGGCTTACTACATGCACCCTGGATGCAAAGCCGCTCGGGGCTGCCCTTCGCGGCCCAGGCGCACAGTGCGGCACGGAGAACAGTCATGACCAAGATTCTGGTGGGCATCACGCTGGCGATCTTGTCTCTGGTTGGCCGCGCATCCGCGGGCACCTTCTTTGGCGCGTTGAGCAACTTCGATGCGGTCAATGACACCGGCTCGCCCTGCAACGGCTTCGAGATCGAGTTGGACGACGTTCGCTCCCGCGAGATCACGTACACCTTCGAGTTCCAGCGCTACGGCGTGCCGAGAATTACCGAGGACACCTTCATGGTGAACGGCGTGTCGCACCCGCGAACGTTCGTGCGCTGGATGAGCCCCTACGATCAGGTCAATCACGTCTTCACGCAGACCACCCCGGTGGCGCCGGCGGGTTTCGCGAATACCGGCGGTCACCTCTGCTACCGGAACATGAACGTCGGCGGGCAGCCCTACGAGACGTCAGGATGCGAGCACTTCGGTGTCGGCACGCTCACGAATCCATCCAATTCCGTGTACCGCTGGATGAAGGAGGATCCGACCACTCCCGGCAGCCTGATCGCGGAGGGGAATCCCGTCACGATTCCCGCTCCCGTCTGGACCGTCAACCCGATGGGCGGCGCCCCGCCGGTGGTGGTGGCGGTCATCCCCGTGCCGCCGCCGCCGGCCGTGGTGCCGGTCCCGTATCTGCCCGACGCGGAGTTCGGCGTCGCGGTCTGGGCGAAGGTGTTCGAAACGGAATCGTCGGAGGCGGCGGAGTTGGAGCACCTCGTGGCCGACGACGTGGCGGTTCCCGGCAACCTCGGGCCGGTGCCGAACCCGGGCGCCGTGACCGAAATCGAGTGGCAGATCCTGCAGACCGATACCATGAACCCCACGGTCAATGAGCTGAAGTCCGAAAAGCAGATCGGCAACGGCAAGGAGTCGGTCACCCGCCGCTACGAGTTCTACAAGTACGTCGGGCCGTACGAGATCAATAGCTCCGATGGCGCCAACACGGGAACCAACGAAGCGCTGTGCGCCAGCGTCGGGGCCGACGGCGTGCACGGCGGGGCCGGCGAAGTCACCATCTACGATGCCAACGGCACGCCGTCGACCGTGGAGTGCGGCTCGCTCCAGGTGGTCGGCGAGTACATCGGGGCGCAAAACGCCGCGGCCAACATCGCGACGCCCTTGTCGGCCAATGGCGCCAATCTCGTCGACGGGGAGGTCGGGGTGCGGTACCTCGACCGCCCGCTCATCTTCGGCGGTAGCGGCGGTCCCTACAGCATTGCCTTCTCCAGTGGGACGCTTCCCGCCACCAACCCCGGCGATGAATTCACTCTCGACCCGCTCACGGGCGTGCTCAGCGGTGGCATTCCAAACGGGACGGGCACGTCGACGTTCGTCGTCCATGCCACCGACTTGGTCGAGCCCTCGCAACCGGCCGTGGATGCGACGTTCAACCTCACCGTCGTCGATGCGGTCACGGTCGACGGCATCGTCATCCCCGACGGCAGCCAAGACGTGACGACGTCGGTCAATCTCACTGCCTCGGGTGGCGCCACTCCGTTTCTCTGGAGCGCGGCGGCGGTCACGGCCGGACTCCAGGCGTCGGTGTTCGGCAACACCCTGTCCGTGACGGCCAGTGCCCCCGGAACGTTCGATGTAGAAGTGACGGTGGTCGATACCCTGGGCGGTGCGAATACCAGGACGCTGACCTATAGCGTTTCGGGCGTCGCGCTGCCCACGCCGACGGCAACCGAGACCTTGTTGGCCTCTACACCAACCGTGACCAACACCCCGGCAGCGACGCCCACGCCGTCCAACACCCTGCTTCCCGACTCCACACCGACACCGACACTGGTGCCGAGCCCCACACCAACCCAGACCTCGGTCGCCAGCGCCACCCCCACGCAGACACCGATCGCGAGCCCGACACCAACGCACACGCTGATCCCGAGCTCCACACCGACTCACACACTGGTGCCGATCGACACACCGACCGCCACCCCATCGGAGACGTCGACCGCGCACTCAACCGCGACGGCGACGCTTACCGCGACTCCGAGCGCCACCCCGTCACTTACCTCGACGGCGACCACTACACCGACGGCCAGCTTCACCGTGACGGCGACTCGGTCGCGGGTCCCGACCTCCACCCTCACGCCGACGCCGCCACTTCCCGCAACGCCGTCGGCAACGTCAACGGCAACGCCTGGCAGCACGGCCACACCGGTGCAGTTGGACGACGATGGTTGTCAGGTCAGCGCGCGGTCTCGCAGCGGCGTGCCCTGGGAGTTGCTCATCCCGCTTGCCATCCTCGCATGGCGCCGCTCGGGTGAACGACGGAAGAAGCGCTCTGCGAACAGCCGGTTGCTGAACGCCCGAACGCGGAAGGGCCCGGTGGAGCGCCGCCGGTCAACGAGGTCTAACGAGGTCTGATGAGGGAGGAACTGGGATGTTCGTCGGATGGCGCCTGCGTTGCGCCATCCGCGTCGTCTGACGCCCCCGTCGCTGCTTGAGCTGGAGCGGGAGCCTCTTTCCTCTGCTCGGGTTTGCTGGGCAGCCGCCCGTCGAGTCCCCGCCAAGTCGCCTTGCGCATTTCCGAGGTCATCACTCGCCAGTTGAGCAACGCGCAGGCCAGATGGTGCACGTGATCGCCGTCCGGCGGTTTGCGTCGTGCATCCGGCGACGGGATCTCAGATCCGACATCGCATACGGGTCGCCGTTCCCAGTTCTCGTATCGACGCGGACGGGTGTGCTAGTTTCTCACCGATCGGAATTCGGACTCGCGGCGGGGACCCATGCGCCGTGTGTTCGTTCGGGCATATCCGTTGCTCTCGCTCAGTTGAGTCATGCACGAGCTCTCCATCGCCCGCGCGCTCATCGCGGTTGCCGAGCGCCATCTGCCTCCGGCCGGCGGCCCCGTCCGCGCGCTGCGCGTCGCCGTCGGTGCGGCCACCGGAGTCGTGCCCGCGGCGCTGGAGTGGGCCTTCGAGGCCGCGGCGGCCGGTTCGCGACTGGCGGGCGCGCGCCTGATCATCGAGCGCGTCGCGGCGCGCAGCCGCTGTGCTACGTGTCGCTCCGAGTACTGCTTCGACGACATGCTCGGCCACTGCCCGCTCTGCGGCGCGCTCGGCGGCGAGCTCGTCGCTGGCGAGGAGCTGACCCTGCGCAGCCTCGAGGTCGCCGATGTGTGATCGGTGCGGCTGTCAGATGCCCGAGTCTCCGATGACTTCTGCGGACCCGGTCGAGCGATCCGCGGCGCAGCGCCACACGGCGGCGCGCGAGATCCACGTCGAAAGCCGTATTCTCGCCGAGAACGACCGACTGGCGCAGCACAACCGCGCCCACTTCCTCGAACACCGCCTGTTCGCCGTCAACCTGATGGGCGCGCCCGGCGCCGGCAAGACCGCGTTGCTCGAGGCGACCATCCGGGCGATGAACGGGCGCTGGCGCATTGCCGCCATCGAGGGCGATCAGGCCTCGCAGCGCGATCGCGATCGCATCGCCGCCACCGGTGCGGCCGTCGAGCAGATCGAGACCGGCCTCGGCTGCCATCTCGACGCGCGGCAGGTCCACCACGCCCTCGACCACTTGCCGCTGGCGAGGGTCGATGCGCTGTTCATCGAGAACGTCGGCAACCTGGTCTGCCCGGCCCTGTTCGACCTCGGCGAGCACTTGCGCGTCGTGGTCACCAGCCCGACCGAAGGCACCGACAAGCCGCTCAAGTACCCGCCCATGTTCCGCGCCGCCGACCTGATCGTGCTCAACAAGATCGACTTGCTGCCGTATGTGCCGTTCGATCTGCGCGAATGGCGTGGCTACGTCACGGCGATCAACCCGCGCGCCAGCGTGTTGATGACCGCCGCGACGACCCGCGAGGGGATCGACGAGTGGATCGTCGCGCTGATGCGGCGGCGCGTTGCCGCCGCGAGCGCCTGGCAGCGATGAACCAGCCGCGCCTCTTGCCGAAGCGGTGCTTGGACGAGCTCATCGCCGCGCTGCGCGGGCGCGGTTACCTGGTGCTCGGCCCGACCGTGCGCGACGGCGGCGTGTTCTTCGAACCGGTGGAATGCACCGCCGACCTGCCAGTCGGTGTGCGCGACGAGCAGGAGGCCGGCCGCTACCGGCTCTGGCCCGGGGTCGAGGGCGAGATATTCGGTGTGGTGAACGGCGCCGGCTCGCTGAAGCCGGCCTTCTTCGCGCCTGAGGAGCCGCTGCTGGCGCTGCACCGCGAGGGCCGCGGCTTCCTCGTCGAAATGGTAGAGCCGGCGGCGCCAAAGTTGGCGATTCTGGGGGTGCGCGCCTGCGACGTCGCTGCCCTGGCGATCCAGGACCGCGTCTTTCTGCACGACCGCTTCCGCGATGCGCACTACGCGGCGCGGCGCGCCGACACGCTGCTGATCGCGGTCAACTGCACGCGCGCGGCGGCGACCTGCTTCTGCGCGTCGATGGGCACCGGGCCGCGGGCGAAGCGCGACTTCGATCTGGCGCTGACCGAGCTGGCGGACGGCTTCGCGGTGGACGTCGGCAGCGACGCCGGGGCGGAGCTGGTCGCCGCACTCCCGGCGCTGTTCGCGAACCCGGCCGACGGGCTGGAAGAAGAGGTGCAACAGCGCACCGCGGCCTGCGCCGCCAGCCAACAGCGCCGCCTGGACACGCGCGACCTGCCGCGCCTGCTCTACGACAACCTCGAGCACCCGCAGTGGGACGACCTCGCCAAGCGCTGTCTGTCCTGTACCAACTGCACGATGGTCTGCCCGACCTGCTTCTGCCACGCGGTCGTCGATGTCACCGAGCTGAACGGCAACATGACGCAGCGGGTGCGGCGTTGGGATTCCTGCTTCTCCGGCGCCCATGCGCAGATCACCGGCAAGAACTTCCGCCCGACGGTACGCGAGCGATACCGACAGTGGCTCACCCACAAGCTGGCGACGTGGATCGACCAGTTCGGCAGCTCCGGCTGCACCGGCTGTGGGCGCTGCATCACGTGGTGCCCGGTCGGCATCGACCTCACCGCCGAGGTGGCGGCGATCCGCGGCGCCAACCCGGTCGGGCCATGACCCCCTACGAGATCCATCCGGCGCGCATCGTGGCGCGGCGCGACGACACGCCCGGCATCGCCACCTTCAGCGTGCGCTTCCTCGATGCCGAGGTGCGCCGCCGCTATCGCTTCGACCTCGGCCAGTTCAACATGGTCTACGCCTACGGCATCGGCGAAGTGCCGATCTCGATCATCTCCGATCCGGACGAGCCGCAGCGCCTCGAGCACACCATTCGTCTGGCCGGACGCGTGACGACGGCGATCCTGCGCTGGCGGGTCGGCGACGTCATCGGCCTGCGCGGCCCGTACGGCGTCGGCTGGCCGATGACCGCGATGCGCGGCCGCGACGTCGTCATCGTCACCGGCGGCCTCGGCTGCGCTCCCGTGCTCGGCGTCATCAACTACATCTTCCGCCGACGCGAGGAGTACGGCGCCCTGCACATCCTGCACGGCGTCAAGACACCGCGCGACCTGCTCTACCGCGACCAGTTCGAGGCCTGGCGCAAGGAGCCGCGCACCCGGGTCTATCTGACCACCGACCAGCCCGACCGCACCTGGCACTACCGCACCGGCGTGGTCACCGAGCTGTTCGACGAGCTCGTGGTCGAGCCCTCGGCGGTCGCCCTCATCTGCGGTCCCGACGTGATGATGCACCACGCCGTGCGAGCGCTGTGTCGCAAGGGGATCAGCGAGCGCGCGATCTATCTCTCGCTCGAGCGCCACATGGAGTGCGGCGTCGGGTTGTGCGGGCACTGCCAGATCGGTCCGTTCTTCGGCTGCAAGGACGGCCCGGTGTTTCAGTTCGCCGAGGTCAAACACTGGCTGGGGGTGAGCGGGATATGAAGAAGCCGCGCCTGGCCGTGTTCAAGTTCGCCTCGTGCGACGGCTGCCAGCTGCAGTTGCTCAACGCCGAGGACGAGTTGCTGGCGCTGGCGGCCGCGGTCGACCTGGCGTACTTCCCCGAGGCCAGCAGCCGCCTGCTGCCGGGCCCGTACGACATCGCGCTGGTCGAGGGCAGCATCACCACCGCCGCCGACGCCGAGCGCATCGTCCGCGTGCGCGCCGACAGCCGCGTGCTGGTCACCATCGGGGCCTGCGCGACGGCGGGCGGCATCCAGGCGCTGCGCAACTGGGCGGATGTCGAGGAGTACAAGCGCGCCGTCTATCCGCACCCGGAGTGGATCGCGGCGCTGCCGACGTCGACGCCGATCGCGGCGCACGTGCGCGTCGACCACGAGCTGTGGGGCTGTCCGATCGACGTCGGGCAGCTGCTCGGCGTGCTGCGCGCGCTGCTGGCCGGCGTGCCGCCGGCCCTGCCGGCGCACAGCGTCTGCCTGGACTGCAAGCGCCGCGGACTGACCTGCGTCGTGGTCGCGCACGGCACGCCCTGCATGGGTCCGGTGACACGCACCGGCTGCGGCTCGATCTGCCCGGGGATGCAGCGCGGCTGTTACGGCTGTTTCGGCCCCAGCGCCGATGCCAACCTCGAGGCATTCACCGGCTTGCTCGCGGAGCAGGGCCTGAGCCGCGACGACACCCTGCGCCGCCTGCGCGGCATCAACGGCAACGCGCCGGCGTTCCGCAAGGCCGGCGAGGCGCTGGCGCGAAAGAGCGGCGGATGAAATCGACTTCCCGCACCATCGAGGTGAAGGGGCTGGCGCGCGTCGAGGGCGAGGGGGCGCTGCATATCACCGTCACGGGCGGACAGGTTACCGACCTGCGCCTGGAGATCTTCGAGCCGCCGCGCTTCTTCGAGGCCTTCCTGCGCGGCCGGCCGGCGGCGGAAGTGCCCGATCTGACGGCGCGCATCTGCGGCATTTGCCCGGTGGCGTATCAGATGAGCGCGGTGCACGCCCTCGAGCAGGCGCTTGGCGCTGCCATCGAACCAGGGGTGCGCGCGCTGCGCCGCCTGTATTACTGCGGCGAATGGCTCGAGAGTCACGCGCTGCACGTCCACATGCTGGCGGCGCCCGACTACCTCGGCTGCGCCAACGTCGTCGAGCTGGCCGCCAAGGAGCGCGCGGCGGTCGAGCGCGGGTTGCGCCTCAAGAAGGCCGGCAACGCCATCGTGCGCCTGCTCGGCGGGCGCTCGGTACATCCGGTCGGCGCCTGCCTCGGCGGCTTCACGCGCACGCCTCAGCGCGCCGAGTTGCGAGCACTGCGCGAGACGCTGGCGCCGCTGTACGAGGATGCGGTGGCGACGGTCGGCTGGGTGGCGGGGTTCGATCTGCCCGAGCGCCAGGCCGAGATCGAGTTCGTCGCGTTGCGCCATCCGGACGAGTACCCGATGAACGAGGGGCGGCTGACGTCGAGCGCCGGGCTCGACGTCGCGGCGGAGGCGTTCGAGGAACACATCAGCGAATCGCAGGTGCCGCACTCGACCGCCTTGCACGCGACCATGAACGGGCGCGGGCCGTATTGCGTCGGCCCGCTGGCGCGCCTCAACCTCAACTTCGATCGGCTGCCGCCCGCCGTCGCGGCGGTGGCGCGCGGCTGCGGCGTCCCCTGGCCGAACAGCAACACCGCCACCAGCATCGTGGCGCGGGCGATCGAGATTCTCTACACCGTGCACGAGGCGCTGCGCCTGATCGATGCCTACGAGCCGCCGGAACGACCCGCGGCGCCGGTCACGCCGCGCGCCGGCCGCGGCTGCGCGATCACCGAGGCGCCGCGCGGCATTCTCTACCACGCCTATGCGACCGACGCGGCCGGCGACATCACGGCGGCGCGCATCGTGCCGCCGACTTCGCAAAACCTGGCGCAGATCGAGGCCGAGTTGCGCGCCGTCGCCCCCGCCTCGCTGCGCCGCCCGCGCGCCGAGGCGACGCGGGTGTTGGAGTCGCTGATCCGCAGCTACGATCCCTGCATCTCGTGCTCGACGCACTTCCTGCGCCTGGAGGTCAAGGAGCGGTGAGCCGCACGCGCATCATCGGCATCGGCACGCGCTTCGGCGACGACCGCGCCGGCCTCGAGCTCGCCGCGCAGCTGCGCGCCGCACCGCCGTGCGACAGCGAGGTCTTTGCCAGCGAGCGCCCCGGCGTCGAGCTGATCGACATGCTGGCCGGAGCCGAGGCGGTGATCGTGCTCGACGCGGTGCGCTCCGGCGCAGTGCCCGGCACGATCCACGATCTGGCGCTCGACGACCTGCCGCTGCCCGGCGTCGCGGTGTCCTCGCACGGCATCGGCGTCGCCGACACGCTGGCCCTCGGCCGCGCGCTCGGGTGTCTGCCGCGCGGGCGGTTCATCGGCGTCGAGGCCAGCCCGGGCGCCGCGGTGATGGGTGCGGCGCTGAGCGAGGCGGTGGCGCTGGCGCTCCGGGCGGCGATGCGGTGCGTGCATGCGTGGGCGGACTTCTACGACACGGGCAAGACGGGCCAGCAATGACACGCGCGGCCGAACCTGACGTCTCCCCACCAGCGGAAAGTGCAACTCCGGCTTCCCCCTTTGGCAAAGGGGGATCGAGGGGGATTTGTCCGAATGATCTTCCCATCAAATCCCCCCTGGCCCCCCTTTTTCAAAGGGGGGAACCAAACCATGCAGCAGCGGCGCCCGAGATCGTCCGCGAGCGCCTGACGGTCGAAGGCGTCGTGCAGGGCGTCGGCTTCCGCCCGTTCGTCTGGCACCTGGCACACGCACTCGGCCTCGACGGCTTGGTGCGCAATCGCGCCGACGGCATCGAGATCGAAGTCGAGGGCGCGCCCGATGCCGTCGCCGAGTTGCGCCGCCGTCTCGCCGAGTGCGCGCCGCCCGCGGTCGTGCAACGCGTGCGCGGCGAACGGATCGCGCCGCGCGGGATCCACGGCTTCGCCATCGCCGCGAGCGCCGACGGCCGTGCCCGCACCGATCTGCCTCCCGATCTGGCGGTGTGCGCCGATTGCCTGCGCGAGGTCGGCGACCCGCGCGATCGCCGCTTCCGCTATCCGTTCGCCAATTGCGCGCGCTGCGGGCCGCGCTTCACCGTCGCCGAGTCCGTCCCCTACGACCGCGCTGCCACGACGCTGCGCGGCTTTGTGCCCTGCGCCGACTGCGCGCGCGAGTACGCCGACCCGTCCGACCGCCGCTTCCACGCCGAGCCCATCGCCTGTCCGCGCTGCGGCCCGCGCGCCTGGTTGGAACCCGGCGCCGGCGCGCTGGCGACGGAGGGGCCGGGCGACGCGCTGGCGCAGGCGGCGCAGATCCTGCGCCGCGGCGGCGTGGTCGCGGTGCGCGGCCTCGGCGGCTTCCATCTGGTGTGCGACGCGGGCAATGCGAGCGCCGTGGCGCGGGTCCGCGCCATCAAGCAGCGGCCGCTGAAGCCACTGGCCGTCATGGTCGCGGGGCTCGACGATGTCGAACGCCTTGCCGAGGTGTCGCCGGCCGAGCGGGCGCTCCTGCTGTCGCCGGCGGCGCCCATCGTGTTGTTGTCCCAGCGCCGCGGCGCGGGCCTGGCGGCGAACGTCGCCACCGGCCTCGACCGCGTCGGCGTCATGTTGCCGTACACGCCGCTGCACCACGTGCTCGTGCGCGATGCCGGGCGGCCGCTGGTGATGACCAGCGCCAATCGGCCGGGCGAGCCGATCGTCGCCACCCCGGAGGAGGCGCGCGAACTGGTCTCCGACGCCGTCGACGCGCTGCTGCTGCACGATCGGCCGATCCACCAGCGCTGTGACGACGGCGTGTGGATGGTGACCGGTGGCAACGTGCAACCGCTGCGGCGCAGCCGCGGCAGCACGCCGCAGCGGCTGGCCGTGCCGGTGCTGCCGGACCGTGCCGTGCTCGGCGTCGGCGGAGATTTCAAGAACGCCTTCTGCCTGCTCGATCGGCGCGGTGCGATCATGAGCCAGTACATCGGCGCGCTGGAGTTTGTCGCGACGCAGGCGCACTTCCGCGCCAGCCTCGCCAAGCTCGAGGACCTGACCGGCATGCGCGCCGCGGTCGCTGCCTGTGATCTGCATCCCGGCTACGCGAGCCGCCGCCTGGCCGGCGAGCTTGGCCTGCCGTGCGAGTCCGTGCAGCACCACCACGCGCATGTCGCCGCGTGCCTCGCCGAGCACGGTCGGCCCGGGCCGGCGATCGGGGTGGCTTTCGACGGCACCGGCTACGGCAGCGACGGCGCCATCTGGGGAGGTGAGGTGTTGATCGCCGACCTGGTTGGGTTCGAGCGCATCGGCCACCTCGAGTACCTGCCGCTGCCGGGTGGCGACGCGGCGATCCGCCACCCGGCGCGCATCGCCGCCGCCTACCTGCTGGCGCTGTTCGACGACGTGCCCGACGCCCGCTTGCGCGCCGCGCTCGGGGCGCCGGCGATCGCCCTGCTGCGCGGCATGGTCACGCGCCGTGTGCACACGGTCGAGACCTCGAGCTGTGGGCGCCTGTTCGATGCGGTCGGCGCGCTGCTCGGCATCGCCGGCGAGGCGACGTACGAAGGGCAGGCGGCGATGCAGCTCGAAGCGCTGGCGCGGTCCGCGCCGGCCGGCGCGATGGGCAGCTATCCGTTCGAGCTCGACGCGGGCGTGGTTCGGTTGCGCCCGCTCTTTGCCGCCCTGCTCGCGGAGCGCGGCCGCGACGTGCCGGCGGCGATCGTGGCGCGGCGCTTCCACCGCACGCTGGTTGCCGTCGTCGGTGCCCAGGCGCGGCGCGCCCGTGCGCTGAGCGGCCTGTGCAGCGTGGTGCTCAGCGGCGGCTGCTTTCAGAATCAACTGCTGCTGAACGACTGTCTGGCGGACCTGGAGGCGGACGGTTTCGAGGTGCTCGTGCACCGGCAGGTGCCGGCCAACGACGGTGGGCTGGCGCTCGGTCAGGCGGTGGTCGCGGCGGCGCGGCTGGGCGGGAGTCAGGCATGTGCCTAGGCGTGCCGGGTCGCATCGTGTCGGCCGACGACGAGGAGGGCCTGCGCATGGGTGTGGTCGACTTCTGCGGCGTGACGCGCCGCATTTGCCTGGCCTATGTGCCAGAGGCCGAGCTCGGCGACTACGTGATCGTGCACGCTGGCTTCGCGATCAGCCGCGTCGATGCCGCGGAGGCGGCGGCGACACTGGCCGCGCTGGAAGCGTTGGGCGACCCGGAGCTGGCGGCGCTGCGCGACGGGTGAGGGCGATGCGCTACGTCGACGAATACCGCGATGCGGTGCTCGGGCGGAAGCTGCTCGACGACATCGCGCGCACGGTGACACGGCCGTGGACGATCATGGAGGTGTGTGGCGGGCAGACCCACACCATTCTGCGCTACGGCCTGGACGAGCTGCTGCCGCGCGCGGTGGAGCTGGTGCACGGACCGGGTTGTCCGGTGTGTGTGACGCCGATCGAGTTGATCGACCAGGCCATCGCGCTGGCCGCGCGGCCGGAAGTGATTCTGTGCTCGTTCGGCGACATGCTGCGCGTGCCGGGGGCGTCGACCGATCTCC
>CAYVUV010000361.1:0-39943 GCA_964455095.1 uncultured Binatia bacterium (SeqCode) | reverse complement strand
CGGGATCGAGGGCAACGAAATGAATTGCGGCCTGTGTCGATGCGATCCGCCAGGAACCGCGGAATCCCAGGGAGAGGAATCGATTCCGATGCCGATACCGATTCCGACCCCGACGGGAGAGGCACGATCGGGGGTGAAAGGTTTTTGTGCAAAGCCCCTAAGCCCGTCGCAGGGCATCCAACGGGCAGCGGCGTCACTTCGCAGGCGGCGGCGAGAGGCGCTCGATCGCGTTCGACTTCACCCGGCGTGGCGGTTTGCCGCTCAGCGGCGCGCAGGTCTCGAACACGATCGGCAGCCGGAGCCCGGCGCCCGGCTCGCCGCCGGTGAGGCGAAACTCGTAGCGCTCAGCCGGGCGTTCGATGACGTAACATTCGCCGACCAGGCGCACGCCGTCGCTCAGCGGCTCCAGCCCGACGCGCCGGGTGCCGAACTTTGCATTGCGCTTGATGCCGACCGGGAGCACCGTCAGGCTGTGCAGCCGCACGATCGCGCCCTCGAGCCGGTCGTAGCGGTCGAAATCGGTGCGCGCGAACAGGCGCTTGTTGTCGGCAGCGAGATTCTTCTCCACCTTCGAGGTCTGCGGCTCCCAGAACCGCGGCGGCCCGGTGTCGAGGTGGAGAAAGCCGTCGGCGCGGTAGAGCCCGACGCCGCCGATCTGCTGCCCGCGCAGGGCGTCCCAGAGCTGGCGCAGCTCGAGCCCCTTGAACTGAATGTCGGCCGCCATCCCCTCGGTGTGCAGCGACGACTTGGCCGCGCGCGCGCCCTTGCCACGCAAGCTGTCGTTGAACTCGGGGCTGCGATAGCCGGAGACCAGCGACATCTGCGCCGGGTGATAGCGGTCCTCGACGTAATCGATCAGCTCGATGAGGCGCAGCGACACCTCGCCCTCCGCTCCATCCTGCCGCGAGCGAAAGAAGTGGCGCAGTGTCTTCAGCGCCGCCGCGTCGTAGTTCCCGTCGCTGTCGCGGTAGCGCACCGATAGGTCCTGGTCGAAATGCGCGTGGTGCATCGCCAGCGTGCCGTCGCCGGAGAAGAAGAAGCGCGACGCGGCGCGCGCCGGCGCAGCGACGGCAAAGGTGACCAGCAGGGCCAACAGGGCGGTGATGGCGCGACGCACCAGGTCTCGGTAGCCGATCGCCGCCGCGGCGGCAACTGCGCGCGCTCACGCCGCCAGGGCGCGCCGCAGTGTGCGGCGAAACAGCATCGCCATGGCCGCGCACGACAGAACGTTGCCGGCGGCCAGGAGCATGAACACCGGCGCCGCTCCGTAGTGCAGATAGCTGGTCATGAACACGGCCGCGCCGATGACGACCACGACGCGCACCGACATGATCATCAGCGGCAGCGTGGCGCGGCCGAGGCCCTGGAACGCCGACGCCAGCACCATGCTGGTCACCGAGAAGAAATAGGACGGGCCGATGATGCGGAAGTAAGCCGTTCCGACGGCGAGGATAGCCGGATCGTCGGTGAAGATGCCGATCCAGATCGACGGCCGCCAGGTCACGAGCAACGCCGGCACCGCCACCAGCGCCAGCACCACGGCGACCGTGCGCGTCACGTACTGCTGCACGAGATCGCGCCGCTCCGCCCCGGTCGCCATGCCGACCAGGGTCAGCGTCGCGGCCGCCACGCCGTAGCCGAGCGAGAACAGCAGAAAATCGAGGCGCGTGCCGAGGCCGTAGGCGGCGAGATGCGCGCTGTCCAAATGGGCGAAGGTGCTGGTCAGCACGATGAGCGCGACATAGTTGAGCGTCGCGGCGAGCGACGCCGGCACGCCGACGCGCAGGATTTCGGCGCAGTGGCGCCAGGCCACCCGGCGCGGCAGCAGACGCGGATGCACGACGCCCTGCCCGCCGAAGACGTAGCGGGCGCGCGGCAGCGCGCCGATGAACTGGCCGGTCAGCGTCGCCACCGGCGCGCCGATCAGGCCGAGCCCGCCGTAGAACATGAACACGGGCGTGAGGGCGATCTGCAGACCGAGTGACAGCGTCGCCCAGATGGCGGGAATGCGGACATTGCCCTCGCCGCGCATCAGGCTGTCGAAAGTGCCGACCATGAACGTGATGCCGAGCCCGGCGAACAGCACGCGCGCGAACAGCGTGGCCAGCCGCAGCACTTCGCCCTCGCCGCCCATCACATGAAACAAGCCGCCCGCACCGAGCTCGAGCGCGGCGGTGAACACCAGCGTCGCGACGAAGGTCATCACGAAGGCGTGCTCGGCCACGGCGCGCGCTTCGGCGTTGCGACCGCCACCCAGCGCGCGCGCGATCCCCGACGACACGCCGGTGCCGAGGCCGGCGCCCATGACGGTGATCATGATCAGCGAAATGGGAAACACCAGCGAGACCGCCGCGATGGCGTCGGGACCCAGGCGACTGACGAAGTAGGTGTGCAACGCGTTCGAGGTGGCGGCGATGAGCATCACCGCAGTCGTCGGCAGCGCCAGGCTGACGATGGCGCGCAGCGGACTCTGGGCGAGAAGGCTCGGCGCCGCCGGCAGGGACGGCGTGTCCGCGGCTGAATGCGACATGCCGCGCCTCAACCGTCCGCGCCCGAAGGCGCCGAGGCCGGCTCGAACCCGGGGCAATCAAAGCGCGGCAGCGGCGGGTAGCGGGGATAGCGCGGGTCGTCATGCGCCCGCGCGCAGAGCATGAACACCGAACCGCGCCGGCTCTCGATGCGCCGCCCGTGCCGGCATGTCGCGCACAACCCGACGGCGGCCGATGGCCCGTTCACGTCTGCTCCGGTCGCGAGACGCCGTCGAGCACGCGAGCGAGAAAGCTCACCACTGCGGCGGCGAGGCGCTCCTTCTCGACATCGACGGTGAGGACATGCCCGCTGGCCGGCAGCACGAGAGTCTCGCGCAGATTCGGCAGCTCGCGCTCGAGCAGCGTCAGGTTGGCCAGCGGCGTGGTGCGGTCGAGCGCACCGTGCGCGGCCATGGCCGGCTGATGCACGGTCGACAGCAAGGGCCGGACATGGCGCTGCAACGCCACCATCTGTGTCAGGGCGCGCAGCGGTAGATGGCCGTAACCAGGGTGGATCGCCCGTGCGACCGGGTCGGCGATATCGCTGCCACCTTTGCCGACGCGTCGCCAGCGCGGTGGAACGATCGGCAGCACACGCGCGGCGCCGCGCCCGAGCCGTGCTGGCCAGGGATTGGTGAACAGCAGCGCCGGCGCGAGCAAAACCAGAGCGGAGATTCTTTGCGCGCGCGCATGGGCCAGATTCAGGACCAACAGGCTGCCCAATGACAGGCCGATAGCGGCGACCGTCGAGCTGTGAGCGGCCAGCGCCGCGAGCCCCTCGTCGACCGAACGCGCCCAATCCTGCCAGCGACACCCGTCGAGCTCATCGATGTGCGTGGCGTGCCCGGCCAGGCGAACGCCGCAGACGCTGTGCCCCGCCGCGTGCAGCCGCTCGCCGAGAAAGCGCATCTCGTACGGCGTCGAGGTGAAACCGTGCACCAGGAGACAGCCGCGATCGCCGGCAGGCCAGAGAAACGGCTCCGTCGACGGCGGATCGCGCGGCGCACCCCCGGAAGACATTCAGCCGTCTTCGCCCGATTGCATCGCGCCGCAGTGGCCGGCGGCGCGCGCCGTCGCGCTACTGGCCGGCCGGCACCGGGTAGGCCTTGCCCAGCTCAATCTGGGCCTTTCCCTTCAGCTGGGTGACGAACTGTTGCACGGCGCTCGCTTCGTTCTGGCGGCGGATGCGTTCCTTCAGTGGGCCCTTCTCGTCATCGAACTTGCCGAGGTCCGGCGGCTGGCGTTCCTTGAGGACGGCAATGACCACGTCGCCGTCGACGTCGTACACGGCGGGAGCCACGGGCGCCTCCTTCGTCAGGCGGAACGCGGCTTCCTTCAAGGCGGGGGCATTGCCGAGCGGCGGAACGAAGCCGCCGAGCCGGCCGACGGGGTCGGTCTCTGCGACCGTCAAGTGTTCCGCCGTAGCCAGGGCGTCGATGTCCTTCTGTTCCTTCAGCTTTGTGAGCAGCTCCTCGGCACGGGCCTTCGCCGCGGCCTTGGCCCGCGACAGTCGCACCGCCTCCTCGACGCGGTCGTGCGCCATCTCGAACGAAGGCACGTGCGTCGCGATGCGCTCGTCGACACGGAACACCACGTAGCCGGACTCGAGTGTGGCAATGTCGCCGATCTGTCCGCGGTCGGTCTCGAAGACCATCTCCGCCACTGGCGGGCTCTGATCGATCCCGCTCACCGGCTCGTTGCGCGCGAACGGGTCCGGAGTCTCCACCTTCAGCCCCAGCGACCCGGCCACGGCCTCCAGCGTTTCGCCTTTGCCCAAGCGCTCATGGGCCTGCTCGGCGCGCTGCAACGCCACTTCGCGGCCGCGCTGGGTCTGGATGGCCTTGATGATCGAGTCGCGCACCGCGTCGAGAGACTCGGTCCGTTCCTCGCGCTTCTCTTCGACCTTGATGATGTGCAGACCGAACGGGCTCTCGACGATGTCGCTGATCGCACCCGGGGCGAGCGCAAACGCCGCCTGCTCGAACGTCGGGACCATCACGCCGCGGGCGAAGAAGCCGAGGTCGCCGCCGCTCGACGCGGACGTATCCTGCGAGTTCGCCTGCGCCAGTGCGGCGAAGTCTTCGCCGCCACGCGCACGGCCGAGGATCTCGGTCATCTTGGCGCGTGCCGCCGTGCGCTCCTCTTCCGAGGCGCCGGGCGCCAGCTTGAACAGAATGTGGCGCGCGTGCACTTCTTCCGGGCGCTTGTACGCGGCGGCGTGCGACTCGTAGTAGGCCTGAATGTCCTCGTCGCTCGGCTTGACCTCGCCGGCAAACTGTTCGGGCCGGAACGCGACATAGCTGATGCGCGCCCGTTCGGGCTCGCGGAACTCATCCTGGTGCGCGGCGAGGTAGGCAATCGACTCGTCGTCGCTTATCGCCATCTCGGCGAGGAAATCATCGGGGCTCAGCCTCACGAAGCGCAGCACGACGCGCTCGTTCTCGTAATTGTAGCGCTCGCGCACCTCTTCGTCGCTGACGTGCACACCGGAGCGAACGAGCTCCTGAAGCTTGGTCAGCAGGAGCGACTCGCGCTGGCGGTCCTCGAAATCAGACGGCTTGAGCGCGTTGAGTTGCAGCACGCGCACGTACTGGTCCTTGTTGAACTGCCCGTCGACCTGAAAGTCCGGCATGGCCGCGATCGACTGGCGCAGCTCATCCTCCTCGACCCGCAGTCCGAGGCGGTCGGCCTCCTGGGTCAACAGCTGGGCGTTGATGAGCTGATCGAGGACTTGCTGGCGCATCAGCTCCGCCGGCAGCCCCTGCGGGTAGGCGTCGCGGTAGGCGCGCACCAGGTTGGAGTACGAGCGTTCGAACTCCTTGCTGGAGATGACGGTATCGTTCACCCGTGCGACCACTTGCGTCTCGTCCACTCCGACGGTGCCGACCCCGAAGAAGATGAAGACCACGACGATGGCCCCGAAGATGAACTTCACCACCGGCGAACTGGTGGCGTTCTTGCGCAGTGAATCTAACACGGCTTACGACTCCTAAAGGGCGGCACGATAGTGAAGCCCCTTCACAAAAGCAACTTCCCCGCCGCTCACCTTGCCCTGCTATCTGAATTCTGGTACGCACGGCGCGATCATCTCATCGCATTTCTCCGAGTGAATACGGCGGCCCATCCAACATGATTTTGAACTTTCTTCTCGGCTTGTTCTCGAACGATCTGGCGATCGATCTGGGCACGGCAAACACGCTGATCTACGTCAAAGGCGAGGGCATCGTGTGTAACGAGCCCTCGGTCGTGGCGGTCCAGAAGGACGCGCGCGGCGGTCGCCGCGTCTTGGCCGTGGGCGCCGAAGCGAAGAAGATGCTCGGGCGCACGCCCGGCTCGATCGTCGCCATTCGGCCGTTAAAGGACGGCGTCATCGCCGACTTCGACATCACCGAAGCGATGCTGCGCTACTTCATCCAGAAGATCCACAACCGCAAAGCGTTGGTGCGGCCGCGCATCGTGATCTGCGTGCCCTTCGGCGTCACCGAAGTCGAGAAGCGCGCGGTGAAGGAATCGGCGGAATCGGCCGGCGCGCGCGAAGTGTACTTGATGGAAGAGCCGATGGCTGCGGCCGTCGGCGCCGGGCTGCCGATCACCGAGCCGACCGGGAACATGATCGTCGACATCGGCGGCGGCACCACCGAAGTGGCGGTCATCTCGCTGAAGGGCATCGTCTTCTCGAAATCGGTGCGCGTCGGCGGCGACAAGATGGACGAGGCGATCGTCCAGTACATCAAGCGCAAGTACAACCTCCTCGTCGGCGAACGGACGGCGGAGCTGATCAAGATCACGATCGGCTCGGCGTATCCGGGCAACGAGATCCAGACCATGGAGATCAAGGGTCGCGACCTGGTCGCCGGCGTTCCCAAGACGGTCGAGGTGTCGGACGAGGAGATTCGCGATTCGCTGCTCGAGCCGATCAGTCAGATCGTCGACGCGGTGCGGATCGCGCTCGAGCGCACGCCGCCCGAGTTGGCATCGGACATCGTCGACAAGGGCATCGTGCTCGCGGGTGGCGGGGCGTTGTTGCGCAACCTCGACGTGTTGTTGCGCGAAGAGACGGGTCTGCCGGTGATCCTGGCCGACGATCCGCTCACGGCAGTCGTGATGGGAGCAGGCAAGGTGCTCGACGAGTTGGCGCTGCTGAAAGATGTCACGATGCAATGAGCCACCAGCGCGGTGCGCGGCCCGGGGTGCCGTCGACCGTGTGAGCGGCTGACCACCGGGCATGCTGGAGTTCATTCGGAGAAACCGGCTTTTCCTGACCTCCGGGTGCTTGCTGCTGGCGTCCCTGCTGCTGTTCTCCGTCAGTCGCCGCTCGCTCCCGTACCGGGATCCCATCGCGCACATTCTGCTCGACGGTCTCGCCCCGTTCCAGAACGGCTTCACGTGGCTGCGCAGCGGGGTCCGGCAGGGATGGTACGGGTACGTCAACCTCATCGACACCCGGCGCGACAATGTGCGGCTGCGCGAAC
This sequence comes from uncultured Binatia bacterium (SeqCode), assembly GCA_964455095.1. Classification (GTDB taxonomy): domain Bacteria; phylum Desulfobacterota; class Binatia; order HRBIN30; family CADEER01; genus CAYVUV01. The sequence goes on along the minus strand of CAYVUV010000361.1, from coordinate 32,943 downwards.
ACCTGGCGCAGCTCCAGGGCGAGGTCGTGCGCATGGCCGAGCTGGAGCAGGCCAACAAGCGCCTCGGCGACCTGCTGCAGTTTCGCGCCACGCTCGACGGTCCGGTCTACGGCGCACGCATCATTGCGCGCGACCCGTTGCCGTGGTTCCGTACCCTGACCATCGATCGCGGCGAGCGCGACGGCGTGCGGCGCGGGCTGGCGGTGTTGTCGCCGCAAGGGGTGGTGGGACAAATCGTCGAAGTGAGCCGCACGGCGTCGCGCGTCATGCTACTGACCGACCACAACAGCGGCATCGACGCCATCGTCCAGCGCACCCGCGCCCGCGGCATCGTCCAAGGCGCGCAAGAAGAGGGGTGCCACATGAACTACCTCAAGCGCGATGAGGACGTCGCCGTGGGCGATCGAGTGGTCACGTCGGGACTCGACGGCATTTTCCCCAAGGGCCTGGTCGTCGGAGAGGTCGTCGAGGTCTCGCGTCGCCACCGCGGTCTGCTGCAGGTCGCCGTCGTGCGCCCGAGCGCCGACCTCGATCGCATCGAGGAAGTGCTGATCGCCGACCCGACCGTCCAGACACACGAGCTGCCACCGCCCCCCTGATGCGAACCTTCGCCGTGATATCGATCGCGGCCGGGTTCGGGGTGTTGCTGCAGACGACCCTGTTGCCGGTCCTCCCGTTCGGGGGCGCCGCGCCGGACATCCTCCTGGTCCTGTGCGTCTATCTCGGCCTGTACCGCCACACGGTCGGCGGTGCGGTCGGCGCGTTTCTGCTCGGCTACCTCCAGGACAGCCTGTCGGGCAGCGCGGCCGGGCTCAACTCCTTCGCGATGTGCGCGGTTTTTCTGCTCGTCTACTTGACCTGCCGGCGCCTCTGGGTGGACAACGTGGTGTCGAAGGTGGTGCTCGTGTTTCTGGCGTCGCTGGTGAAGACGGTTGCGGTGGTCGGATTGTTGGTCGTGTCTCTGGCCTTCGAGGGTTCCTGGAGCACGGTGCTGTGGAGCCTCGTCCTCCACGCCGTACTCGCCGCCGCCGTCGCCCCACCGGTGTTTGCGCTGTTGAGCGGTTTCCGGCTGCGCGAGGAAGGCGAGGCCGGCTGAGCGATGTTCGGCAAACACGAGGTCTCCCCCGCGCTGCGACGCCGCCTGGTGATCGGCACGTCCATCGCCATGCTCGGGCTCTTCCTGGTGCTCGCTCGGTTGTGGACGTTGCAAGTGCTGCACGGCGAGGAGATGGCGGCCCTGTCGGAGAACAACCGCATCCGGCTGCGCCGCGTGCAAGCCACGCGTGGGCGAGTGACGGACCGCTTCGGCCACGTGCTGATCGACAGTCAGGCGTCCTTTGACGCCGTCCTGGTTCCAGAAGACGCGCGCGATCTCGAATCGACGGTGGAGATCCTGGCGAGCTTTCTCAAGCAGAGCACGGGCGATACCAAGGAGATACTGAATCGGGCGACCGGGCGCCCGCCGTTCCAGGAAATCCTCGTCAAGCGCGATCTGGACTGGGACGAGATCGTCGCCCTGGAAACGCACCAACTCGAGCTCCCCGGTGTCAGCCTGCGCATCACGCCGAGCCGCAGCTACCCGCACGGCGCGGCGCTGGCGCACGTGCTGGGCTACGTCGGCGAGGCAAACCAGGCCGACCTGGAGCGCGACCCGCGTTATCGCGCCGGCGACATGGTGGGAAAAGCGGGTTTGGAACGCATGTGGGAGACGTATCTGCGCGGCGTGAACGGCGGGCAGCAAGTCGAGGTCGACTCGCTCGGACGCGAGCTGCGGGTGCTGCAGGAACAAGAGGCCATTCCGGGCAACACGCTGGTGCTGTCGATCGACCTCGAGCTGCAGCAAGCCGCCGAGACGGCGTTGGGCGACCGTGTCGGGTCGATTGTCGCCATCGATCCGCGCAGCGGCGAGCTGCTGGCCATCGTCAGTCACCCATCGTTCGACCCCAACCATTTCACGCGCGGCATCCGCGCCGCGGAATGGCAGGAGCTGCTCGACCACCCGCGCCATCCGCTCACCGACCGCGCGACGCAGGGCCAGTACCCGCCGGGGTCGACGTTCAAGATCATCATGGCCGCCGCGGCGCTCGAAGAGGGCATCATCAACCCGTTCACGCGCATCCACTGCAACGGCAAGTTGCACTTCGGCCAACGCGATTTCCGCTGTTGGCGCAAGGGCGGCCACGGGTCGATGAACGTGCACGAAGCACTGGTCAACTCCTGCGACGTCTTTTTCTACCAGGTGGGGCAGCGCCTCGGCATCGAGGCCATCGCGCGCTACGCGCGCAGCTTCGGTCTCGGACTGCCGAGCGGGTTGGAGTTCGAGCACGAGAAGGCTGGCACGGTGCCGGACTCGGCGTGGAAGAAGCGCCGCTTCGGCCAGCCGTGGTACGCTGGCGAGACGTTGTCGGTGTCGATCGGCCAGGGCTACGTGACGGCAACGCCCCTGCAGATGGCGCAGGCGGCGGCGACGATCGCCACCGGCATCCGCCATCGCCCGCAGCTCGTACAGCGCATCGACGCGCCCGACGGTTCGGTCGTCAAGACGTTCGCGCCCGAGGAGCTCGGCCGCCTGCCGGTGCGTGAGACCGCGTTGGCGCAGGTTCAGGCGGCGCTGCAAGATGTAGTCGGCCGCGGCACCGGCAAGGGGGCCAAGCTGCCGCACATCAACGTCGCCGGCAAGACCGGCACCTCGCAGGTGGTCACGCTCGGGCGCGAGCGCGTGACCGCCGACAAACTGCCGTGGAAACAACGCGATCACGCCTGGTTCGTCGCCTATGCGCCGGCCGAAGAGCCGACCATCGCGATTGCCACACTGGTCGAACACGCCGAGGGCGGCGGCGGGGCCGTCGCGGCTCCCATCACGCGCAAAGTGCTCGAAGCCTTCTTCCAACTGCAGGACGACCGAGGACCGGTTCGCTATGCTCAGAATTGACCGCCGACTGGTCGCTCACTTCGAGTGGCCATTGCTCGTCATCGCGCTCCTCCTGGTCGGTTGCGGCCTGCTGACCATCCTCAGCGCCACCTACAACGGCGAGCAACTGCTGAGCTCTCATCTCGTACGGCAGGCGAGCTGGCTGGCCCTTGGGCTTGGCGTCATGGTGACCACACTCACCGTCGACTACCGGCTGCTCAACCGCTACGGGTACGTGGTATACGGCGTCTCGCTCTTTCTGCTCGTGCTGGTGCCGTTGATCGGCATTTCCGGCGGCGGCGCGCGGCGATGGCTCGGCATCGGACCCGTATCGATTCAGCCGTCGGAGTTCATGAAGGTCGCGCTGGTGCTGGTCCTCGCGCGCCACTTGCACCGGTGGGCGGGCGAACCTCGCCTCGCCTTGCGCCGTCTGGTCGGACCAGCGCTCCTGCTCGCGCCTCCGGCTTATCTGGTCATGCACCAGCCCGACCTCGGCACCGTAATCGTGCTCGCGTTGGCGGCCTTCACCGTGTTGGTGCTCGCCGGCCTGCCACTGCGCCTGATCATTCTGGCGACGCTCGTGATCGGCCCCGCCATGCCGTACGCCTGGCAGCACCTCAAGCCCTACCAGCAACAGCGCCTGATCAGCTTCTTCGACCCCGCCGCCGACCCGCTCGGGGCCGGGTACCACGTGCGACAGTCTCAAATCGCCATCGGCTCCGGCAAAATACACGGCAAGGGCTACCTGCACGGCACGCAGAACCAGCTCAACTTCCTCCCCGAACAGCACACCGATTTCATCTTCTCCGTGTTTGCCGAGGAATGGGGGTTCCTGGGCTCGGTGACGCTGCTGGCGCTCTACATCGCGCTGATTCTGCGCGGCTTCGTCATCGCCGCCCGCTCGCGCGACAATGCCGGCGCGCTGCTCGCTGCCGGCCTGACCGGAACGATCTTCTGGCAGGCGGTGATCAACATTGCCATGACCAGTGGCTCGCTGCCGGTGGTCGGCATCACGCTGCCGTTCCTCAGCTACGGCGGATCGTCGATGCTTGCGTTGATGGCATCGATCGGCTTGCTCATGAACGTGAGCATGCGGCGCTTCACGTTCTGACCAGGTCCGAGGGTGTGGCGGCCGAGGGTGGTGAACCGCCGACCGCCACCGCAAGAAGGGTCGCTACACCAAGGTGCGGTCGATTTCCTTGACCAGCTGCGCCTTCGGGACCGCCCCGACGATCTGGGCCGCTGGCGCACCGCCCTTGAAGAGAATCAGGTTGGGAATGCCGCGTACGCCGTAGCGCGACGGCGTCTGCGGGTTGTCATCGACGTTCATCTTGACGACCTTGAGACGTCCGACGTACTCCCCGGCCAACTGCTCCACCACCGGAGCGATCGCCTTGCACGGCCCGCACCACGGGGCCCAGAAGTCGATCAGCACCGGCACCTCGGACTTCAGGACTTCCTGTTCAAAAGACACGTCGCTGACTTCGCTGACATTGGCCACGGTCGGTCTCCTTTCGGTTCAATCCCGATTGAAAGGACGATAACGCCGCCGTAGCGCCGATTCAAGGCGCAGCCGCTGCGCGCAATTCAGCCGAAGCGGTTCGGTCGGCGCGGAGACGCGCCCGCGGGAGCGCTCGGTTCAGGACGGTGTTGCGGTCGCCGCGACGTCGACCAGCTCGTCCTCGATCGCGCTGAGGCGTGACAACCGTTTGCGCAGCCGCAGCTGGTCTTTCACGGTGGACAGCAACCGCGCGCGGTCGACCGGCTTGGGAATGAAGTCCGCCATCCCGGCCCGCATCGCGCGCTGCTTGAATCGAGTCAGGTCGTAACAGCTGAAGGCAACGATCGGAATGGGGCGGTACTGCTCGTGGGTCAGAATGTTCTCGGCCAGGCAGTATCCGTCCATGCCCGGCATATGCAGGTCGAGCAGGATCAGGTCGACCGGCTGCTCGGAGAGCATTCGCAGCGCATCCCAACCCCGATCAGCACAGAGACAAACGTAGCCCTGGCTCTCGAGAAATCGGCTGGTGATGATCAAGTGGTCCTGCTCGTCGTCGACCAGCAGAATCACCTCTTTCCGTTCTTCGTGCTCCATGCGTTCGTTGAACCCTCACGAGAAAGTCAAAGCACGGGTCGTACCAACCGAGTGGGGAGACAGAGACGCTTAGCCTGTCGCGCGGTAACAAAATGTGGAACGGGCGAAAATTACCGCGGCACGCAACAAACGACGAAAACCGGTGACGTTCGAGCGCCCCATCGCGGGGCCTGTTGGACCTGTTTGCGTCCTGCCTTTCGTGCTCAAGCGCAAGGCAACCGCTACAGGTCGACGTCGACCGCGCCGCTCGGCTGTTCGCCGGGCGGGGCGGTACGGTATTCCGGTATCGACTGGGTATTGGTGCGCAGGTCGGGGGAGAGGCGGTGGGCGAGCGATTCGCCGGCCGGAATCCCGGATTCCAGAAATGACCCTGCCGCAGCGCCCGGAACCGCGGCCCCGCCGGTGATGACCTCGGGACGATCTCCCGGTGCGAGTATCGATCCGCTGACCGCGGCGTTCCCGACATCCAGGCTCTCACGGCTACCGGTGCCGACGATCTCCATGCCCTGCAGATACCCGGCCAGCGCCTCGCGGGCGACCGCGCGCGGCGGTGACGGGAAGCCGCCCTGCTGAACGCGCGTCATCTGACCTGCCCCGACCTCCACGCCCGGGCCCATCAGACCGAGCGTGCCTTGCACTTCGACCGCGCGTTCGAGGCTGACGACCTCCGTGAACGCTTCCTTGGCGTTGTACATGACGATGAACTCGGTGCTCTTGATCCGCACCACCGCCGTCGGAGTCTCCACTTCGAAGCGCGCGCGCCCGCGCGCCGCACTGACGAGCGCCCGCAACTTCCCGTCCAGCAGGTGCAACAGCGAGCGCGAGCCGTTCGAGCCGCCGCCGACCGCATAGCGTTCGATCGCGAGGTGACTGGCAGCCGCCAATCCGACGAGGCTGTCATCGCGAAAGAGTACCTGGGCCGCGGCTGCTGCATTGGTGCGCAGGTGGTCGCCCTGAAAGAGGGTCGCCCCGACCAGGGCCGGGCGCCAATCGCCGCTCCCCCCACGTTGCAACTCCACCGTGCCCAGCGCGGCCACCAGCGTCCCGACCTCGGACTGCGCCGCGGCAACGGATATCGAGAGGAGAATCCCGAGGACTGCGCCGGCGCCGGCTCGCATCGAATCACATCGCATGATGCCCCCGCACCAGGGTTAGAATTGCACCCTGAGCCCCGCCGACACGATGTGCCGGTCGTACTCGAAGGGCTCGATGTTCGAGGTGTTGAAAACGCCCAGATACTCAACCGCCGCGATCAGATACGGGGTCAGCGGCCGCTCGAGCCGCACCACGACCTGATGATCGACGTCGTGACGGCGCACGCCGAAGCTCGGGGGAGTGCCGGTGCGGCTGTTTTTGAACTGATAGTCGTCCAGCCGCACCTGGTAGCCGGCGACGCCACTCACCCAATCGAGCAAGTTGAACTCGAAGTTCAAGTCGATCGCGTGCCCGAGGTACTCGAAGTCGTTGCCGTCGGTCGAGATCGGATCCTCGTCGTCGAGCTGGTAGCCGATACTCAACACCCGGTCGACTGCCCCGAGGAGAAAATACTGCCGCACGCCGACGGCGTTGTTGAACGAGTCGCGATACGGATCGAATGGGTCGTGGAGATAGTCGCGGCCGCGAAACCGATAGTGCACTTGCGTGGCCGTCACGTCGCCCTCGTAGAACGTCACCCACGGAATCGCCTCGCCCTGCTGATAGAAGCTGTGAAAATCGAGCAGGTAGAAATCGTACGCTCCGGAGATGCCGACCTGGATCTGACGCAGCGGGGTGGAGAGGTCGAGCCGCACCCGATGCCCTTGCAGGTCGTACTCGTTCAGCTGGAAATGGATGCTCTGCGAAAGGTCGTACGAGAGCGTGGCGCGCACCTGGTCGGTATCGGCGAGGCGCAGATAGCCGCCGGCGCCGAGCACGCTGCGCCCGTCGCTCTTGTCGCTGATGCCGCGGCTGTCCTCGATCGCCGAGTCGTTCGGCGCCAGCACGACGTTCGAGTCGTACTCGAACCCCAGGTCGCCGTACACGCCCCACGGCTTGGCGCCGGCGACGCGCCGTGGGGCCGTCACCGCGCTGTCGAGGTACTGTCGGGCGGCGCGCGCGACTTCGGCATCGGGCTGTGCGCCGGCCGCGCGCGCGAGCGCCTCGCGGCCGGCATCCCGTTCGCCCATGCGGAGCAGTGCCAAACCGTCGTAATAGCTCGCCGTCGCGCGCACGCCCGGGTCCTTGGCGGCCTCGGCCAGCAGGGCATGCGCCGCGGCATCGTCACCGCGACGATAGGCCATCAAGCCGAGGTATAGTGCCGCCGAAAACCGATCGGACGGCAGCTGATGCGCGCGCTGCAACCACGGCTCGGCGGTCTCGTACTGCCCGCGCTCGAAGTACAAGATGCCGAGGTCGAGCGCCGCGCCCGGCAGGTCGGGACGCAGCCCGAGCGCGCGCTCAACGTCTGCGATCGCCTGGTCGGTGTTGCCCATGCGGGCGTAGGTGAGCCCGCGGTAGTATGCCGCCAACGCGTCTTCCGGATCGGCCTTCGCCGCCTGATCGAACAAGGCCTGCGCTTCCGCCCAGCGCTGGGCGTGGAACGGGACCAACCCTTTGGCGTAGAGCACTCGCGACTCGGCGCTGGCGAAGGCCGCCACCGGCGACGCCATGGCGAACAACGCCACCGCCGCAAACAGCGCCCGGGCATTGTTCGTTCGCACCTTTCCAGTCCCCCTCAGCATCTCGATGTGCGCGGCGGCTCAGGAGCCGGCGCCGCTTCCCGTCTGGAACTGATACTCGTAGTCGAGCACCCGCGGCGGGTCGTCTTCATCCTGCGCGCCGACATGCACGACCACCGTGCTGAGCGCGCTGAGATCGCCCGCCAATCCGCGGAAGCGAAAGCCGCTCAGATTCCGATCCACCGAACCGCAGGGGCTGGATCCGCCGTCGCGACAGGCAGTCAGCTCTCGACCCGCTTCGGCGACGCCACCGACGACTTGCGGCACCCCGTCGATGTCGATCTCGACCGATGCACCGGCGATGTCGCCGACCGCGGTCGCGATGAGCAGCTCCACGGCGGTATTCGGATCGACGGACGTGGCGCCGGGAGACGGGATGAAGTTGGTCGCGAACGGCTGCGCCAACACCGCGATCTCGCCGGCATCCGCCTGACCGCGGCCGCGCACTTCCACCTCCACCGGCGCGCTGGCGAACGACGGCGCGACCGCGACGGTGGTGAGGTCCGGCACGCCGTTCAGGCGCACATCGTATCCGCGCACGCGAACCGTCGCCTCGCCGAGCGGAACGCCGGCAATCGCCACCTGCGACGATTGGCTCGGAACGAGCTCGCGCATGGTTTGGCTACCGCTCTGGACGAGCACCTCGACGGTCTGCACCGAAGCCGGCACGTCGGCGCTCCCCTCCCACAGCGCGTGTAGCGAGATCGACCCCGTCGGACCGGAAGCCTCGTCGTCACCGCCACAACCGGCTGATCCGAGGATGAGCACCGCACCGAGACTGGCGGCGAACGAGCACCCAGCTTTTCGAAGCAACCACAGCAACCGCATCACCCCCCAAAGCCCGCAGACGCACAGGATGCCGCCATATACGCAAGCGTTCGAGCGCACGTCAAGGTACTTGCCCGCACATTGCCCGAGCCGCGCGGCGAGCGATATAGTGGTCGACGTGTCGTCCCGGAAGCCGGCCCCCGATGCGCGCGTGATTCGAGAGGTGGAGCGCCTGCGACAGGAGATCGAGGCGCACAACGCGCGTTACTACGTGCATGACGCCCCGACCATCTCGGACGAAGAGTACGATCGGCTCTTTCGCCGCCTGGTCGAGCTCGAAACACAGCATCCCGAATTGCGCAGCGCCAGCTCGCCCACGCAGCGAGTCGGCGGCGCGCCGGCGGACAAGTTCGAGACCGTGCGCCACACCCTGCCGATGCTGTCGCTCGACAACGCGATGAGCGCGGAGCAATTCCTGGAGTTCGACGCCCGCGTGCGGCGCGCCCTGCGCCGGGACGATCCGGTCGAGTACGTCGCCGAGCCCAAGCTCGACGGCGTGGCGATCGAGCTGGTGTACCTCGACGGCGAGCTGGCCGTCGCTTCGACGCGCGGCGACGGGGTCAACGGCGAGAACGTCACCGCTAATGTCAAAACCATTCGCGCCGTCCCGTTGCGGCTGCGTTCCGGTGGGCGGGGGGTGCGCCCGCTGCCGACACGGCTCGAAGCCCGCGGTGAGATCATCTTCCCGCGCGCCTCGTTCGATGCGCTCAACCGGGCGCGCGAACAGGCCGGCGAGCCACCGTTCGCCAATCCCCGCAATGCCGCGGCCGGCTCGTTGCGCCAACTCGATGCGCAGATGACGGCGCGGCGGCCGCTCGACATCTTCCTGCACAGCGCCGGACAGATCGAGGGCGCGTCGTTCGATACCCACGCCGAGTTCCTCGATGCGCTGCGCGCCTGGGGGCTCAAGGTCAACCCGCGCAACCGCATCTGCTCCGATGCCGCGGCCGTGGTCGACTTCCACCGCGAGATCGCCGCCGAGCGCGCAACCATGCCCTACGAAGTCGACGGCGTCGTCGCCAAGGTCAATCGGCTCGACTTGCAACAGCGCCTGGGCGAAGTCTCGCGCTCGCCGCGCTGGGCGATCGCGTTCAAGTTCAAGGCCCAGCAGGCGACGACCGTCGTGCGCAACATCGCACCATCGGTCGGCCGCACCGGTGTCATCACCCCGATTGCGGAGCTCGAGCCGGTCGCGGTCGGCGGGGTCACCATCTCGAACGCGTCGCTGCACAACATGGACGAGGTCGAGCGCAAAGACGTCCGCATCGGCGACACCGTCCTGATCGAACGCGCCGGCGACGTCATCCCGTACGTCGTCGGCGTCGTCGGCGAGCGGCGCACGGGCCGCGAGCGCAAGTTTTCCATGCCCAAGCGCTGCCCGGTCTGCCAGAGCCCGGTCATCCGCGAAGAGGGCGCCGCGGCCTATCGGTGCATGGGAATGCAGTGTCCGGCCAAGCAGCGGGAAGTCATCCGGCACTTCGCCTCGAAGCATGCCCTCGACATCGACGGGCTGGGCGACAAACTGGTCGAGCAGCTCGTCGAGCAGGGCCTCGTCAAGGACGTCTCCGATCTCTACCACCTGACGGCCGACCAGCTCGCGGCGCTCGGGCGTATGGGGGAGAAATCGGCCGCGAACCTCATCGCCGCGATCGAGCGCAGCAAGGACACCACGCTCGCGCGACTGATCAACGGGCTCGGCATTCCCCAGGTCGGCGAGCACGTCGCAGCGCTCCTCGCGGCGGAGTTCGGCAGCGTCGAGGCTCTGGAGCAGGCCGACGAGGATGCGCTCCTCACCGTGCGCGAGATCGGCCCCGAGACCGCGCGCGAGGTGCACGCCTTCTTCGCCGTGCCGCAGAACCGCCGGATCATCGAGCGCCTGCTCGCCGCCGGCCTGCACTATCCAGCGCCGGGACCTGCCCGGCGCGAGGGGCCGCTCGCGGGCAAGACGTTCGTCATCACGGGCACGTTGACCATCGCGCGCGACGAGGCGATCCGCCGCATCGAAGCGAAGGGCGGCAAAGTCAGCGCCAGCGTCAGCAAGAAGACCGATTTCGTCGTCGCCGGCGACGACCCGGGATCCAAGATCGACAAGGCGCGCAAGTTGGAGATCACCGTTCTCGACGAGGACGAGTTGAATCGGCTGCTCGCCGGATGATGGGGCACCATGGCCAGTGAGCAATCGAAGGAGCCGCAGCCCGTTCGCCAGCGCATTCTGGTCTCCGGGCGCGTCCAGGGCGTCGGCTTCCGCTATGCCACCGTCGAAGCCGGCCGGCGGCTCGGCCTGCGCGGTTGGGCCCGCAACACACTCGAAGGGCGAGTCGAGATCGTCGCCGAAGGACCAGTCGAACGGGTGCGCGAGCTCGTCGAGTGGTGCCGCCGGGGTCCGCCGTCTGCGCGCGTCACCGCAGTCGATCACGTCGGCCTGCCCCTCGAAGGCGAATGCCTCGAGGGATTCCAGGTGCGCGGGTAGGTCGCATGCGCCAATCGGTCGAACGCGGCGCCCTTTCTCCGCAGGCCGCAGGACGTGCGCGATGACCCGGAGCTTTCGTCCGTCAAAGCCCCGACGCAACCGTCCGACTGTCGACGCTGGTGATTTGGTGCGCGAAGCGCGTGCGGCCGCCGCGGCCCGCAGCCAGACCTATCGCGAGCGGTCCCTCGCCCTGCACGGGTGGATCTGTGCCAAATGCGCCCGGGAGTTCGACACTTCAAACCTCCACTTGCTGACCGTTCACCACCGGGACGGCAACCACAACAACAACCCGCCCGACGGGAGCAACTGGGAGAATCTGTGCGCCTACTGCCACGAGGACGAGCACAGTCGCGAGATCCTGGCCGACTACCTGAGCGGTCGCAAAGAGTGATGAGCCGGACGAGGCTATAGCGGGCCACCCCGCCGGCACCGGCCACCCGCCTCCGCATCCGGAGGCCGTAACCCCGCGTTACTTTTACGTCGGGCAGGTTTCCGCCCTTCGAGGCGCAATACCCGGCATTCCGCACAGGCACCTTGCCGCTCCTATGGTCCATCCCTTGCACAGCGGATTGGGAGGCGCATTCGGGCGCGCGGGGCGCACTGCGCCGAGAGGGTTCGAGCAATGAGGAAAAACGCACGTGGTCTCGCAAGCCAGTTGGGATACAGCCTGTTGGAGCTGCTGACGACCATGGCGATCTTCGGAGTCCTCGCCGCCGCCGGCATCCCTCATCTCGATACCCGACGGCAAGACCTCAACAACGCCGTCACCACGATCATCGCCGACATCCGCTACGCCCGCGCGCGCGCGATCACCAGCGGGACGCACTACGTCATGGAGCGGAAGGAAACGAATCTGTACGAGGTTCAGCGGTACGAGGAGGTCGGGGGCGTGTGGTCGTACGACAGCACGGCCAAGACCGTCCAACTACCCAGCTACATCACCGTCACGCTGTCGCCCACCACGCTGGAATTCAATACGCGCGGCATGATGGTCACCTCCTTCCCCAGCGGCTCGTACCTCACACTGACCGTCAAGGACACCAAGTTCAACGCGGAACACAAGGTGACCGTCTGGCCCTCCGGCCAGGTGTACTATGACAGCTGACCGCCGCAGTTGTCTGAGAGGCCAAGCCGGCGTCTCGCTGATCGAGACGATTGTCGCGCTGGGCCTCTTCGCGCTCGCCATGGGAACCATGGGCCAGTTCATGGTCCATCAGGTGCGCACGAGCGCGACCAACCAACGCTACACCGACGCCTACACGCTCGGGGTGCAGGAGCTCGAGGACCTGCGCATGTTGGAGTACGACGACCTCGCGTCGCGAGAGAAGAACAAGACCGTCGAGGGGCAGAAGTACTCGCTCATCACGACGGTCAAGGCCGGCGATCCCGGACCACTCATGAAGAGCATCAAAGTCAAGATCAGCTGGGCCGAGCCCGGGGGGAAGAAGAATGTCTCCTTGCAGACGATCTACACGGCCATCAAGCGCTAACGCAGCCGGATTCTCGAGCATCGAGCTCCTCGCCAGCGTGACCATGATGGGGCTCGCAATGGCGGCCACCTCGGGTCTCTTCCTCGCCACCAAACAACACATGCGCCGCCAGAACATCGAGATCGAAACCAACCAGGCCGCGCGCTCAGTCGCCGATCTCATCATCCGCGACCTGCGGTTGGGAGGTGCTTGCCTGCCCGTGACGGGTCAGTTCATCTCGCTCGAGGGCAGCGACGACGACGAGAGTGACGAGATCACCACGCGCACCGGCCTCACCCGCCCCGACCTGTCCTGCGTGCGCAGCACCACACCACTGGGTGTCACGACCCCCATGTCCGGCACCACCGTGCAAGTGCAACTCGCCGAAGGCTTCAAGGCCAACGGGCGCGCCTTCATCCACAATCCCTCCACCGGCACAGGCGAGTACTTCACCATCACCAGCGTCGACACCACCACCAACACCCTCGGCCGCAATCATACGTTCGCTGTCGACTACCCGGAGAACAGCGGCGTGTACGCCATCGACGAACGGCGCTTCTTTTTGGACAACTTCACTACGTCGCGCGGCGTCGTCATGCCCGTGCTCAAGGTACAGATCGGTGACGCGACTCCGCAGTCCTTCGCCGTCGGCATCGAGAAGCTCGACATCGAGTACATGCTGAATCGCGACTGCCCACCGTGCGACACCGTCGACCTTCCCAATGACGACGACGACGACAACCCGGAGTGGCGCCTCGTCGAGCAGGTGTTCCTGACCGTCACCGCGCGTTCGGAGCTGAAGGATGAGCAGGGCGACTACTTCCGCACGACGATGCGCATCGGCGTCAAGCCGCGCAATCTCCTTCCGCGTTGAGGTGCTCCGATGAAGACCAGCCGCAGTGAACGTGGGATGGCGCTGATCGGCGTCATCATCATGCTGGCGCTGATGATGACGCTCGCAGTGACGTTGGCAGTGAACGTCAACTCCGATACCCAACTGCGCGGCGCCTACGGCGATACGGCCACCGGCTTCTACGCGGCGGAATCGGGTCTTAACAAGGGCATGGCGACGTATCGCCAGATCTTCCTGGGCTACCGGGTGCCGAGCGGAAGCGACTTCGACGCGAAGGAGTACGACATCGGAGACCGGGAGGTCCACTACCAGCTGCACGCCGCGTCCTGGATGGCAACCGGCTGTGCCCAGCCGCCCTGCCCGCGCAACGTGACCATCCCCTCCGGCCAGGTCTTCGCCGGGCTCAACGAGCAGCAGTACAACTACACGGTCAAGTCGCAAGCCATCGACGCAGGCGGCAACGTCGAAGCGTCGGTCGGCGCCGAGTTTCTCGTCGGATACATTCCGCTGTTTCAGTTCGTCGCCTTCTACGCCAACGATCTCGAGATCGCGCCCGGTGCGACCATGACGCTGAACGGCCGCGTGCACACCAACAAGAACCTCTACCTGGGTGGCGCAGGAGGCGTCTTGAACATCTCCGATCTGCCGGCGGCCCCCCCCAACCCCGCCGTCGGTGTCCAGGTCACCGCGGGGGGAGACATCTACCGCGGGCGCAAGCGCGCGTCCGAAGCCGGCACCGCGGCGGTCAACGTCGATATGTTCAAGGACGTGGTCTCTCCGTATGGCGACCTCGATCCCAAGGCCATACCGTACCCGACCTCCGCCACACGGCTCGTGCCGCCCTCCGAGCTCTCCCAGTGGCTCGGCACCATGCTGTCGCGGGTCGAGAGCATCGCCATCCCGCAGCCCGACATCATCGCGCGCGGCAGCGGCATCTACTGGGACGCGGCCGACCTTCGCATCGTGCTCAATGTCACAGGGATCAATCCGAGCATCGAGGTGCAAGACAAGGACGGAACGATCAACGTCGGGCTCACCGCCCAGCTCGATACTTTCATGCGCGATGCGATTTTCAACGCCGGTCCGAACATCCTCAGCCCTGGCGGCCCCAGCAGCCTGATCGGCACTTATCCGATCTTCATGACCGCAGTGCCGACGGACTGCGCCGACAACACCAACCGCACCTGCTACAACCCGGATTTTCTCACCGCAAACCGGATCTATTCGAGCAGCATGTTCGCCGATCTGCCCCTGGCGCGAGACTTCCGGCGTGGCGGCTTCTACAACCACCGCGAAAAGGCCTGGATGCTGCTGCTCAACATCAACATCCGCGATCTGTTGGTCTGGAACAAGAACCACGGCAGCCCATTCTTTCTGAACACCGACTACGACGAGGGCGGTATCGTCATCTTCGCCACCGTGCAGGGGCCAAACTCGGCAGGCCAGAACAACTACGGCGTTCGCATCTTCGGCTCGGCCGACCTCACGTCGATTCCCGGTGGGATCAACGCCACTCCCGACCCGACGGGGATCACCGTGGTCAGCGATCAGGCGTTGTACATACTGGGCAACTATAACACTACCGCCCCGCGCCAACCGGCGTCGCTGATCGGCGATAGCGTGAACATCCTGTCGAACAACTACTGGCTGGCCGGCTGTGCAAACCCTTGCACCCGCAACGACGCCCAAAGCATCGTGGGGCTGAACAACGCTGTCCGCGACGCAACGGCCACCACCGTGAACGCCGCCTTTCTCGGCGGCGTCGACACGACCAACCCCGCCGGCACACCACCGGGCAACTACAACGGCGGCTTGGAGAACTATCCTCGATTCCACGAGGATTGGGCCGGAATTCAGTTCACCTACCAGGGATCGTTTGTTTCTCTTGGCACGCCGGAGCACGTCGATGGACTCTGGTGCAACACCGGCGGCGATTGCGTCGGCGCCGCGTGTGGCACCCCGACCAACTGCAACATCTACAACGCCCCCAACCGCGCCTGGAACTTCGACCCGGCCTTCAACAATGCAGCGAACCTGCCGCCGTTGACGCCGCGTTTCGTGTACGTCCAACAGGTGCTGTTCACCGAGGACTTCAAGTAGGCAGCAGACGGCATCGGAAGTCTCCAAGGGAGACCAGAAACGACAAAGGGCCGGCGCGAGGAAATCGCGCCGGCCCTTTGTGCCTGGAGAGCACGTCGAGCTTACAGAGTCGACTCGCGCCGCCGCTGCAAGCTCCAGAAGCCGATGGCCAGGAGGAGCGCGGCGCCGAGCATCCAACCCCACGTCGACAGGACCGGCGCCGCGGCCACCGGGCAGACGAGGGCGATGTTGTTGTAGAAGACACCGAACGAGGTGTCGAGCAGGTTGATCTGTTGGAACGCGGGCGTGCAACCAGCCGCCGTCAGGATCGTCGGGTCGCCCGGATCGCGCGGGTTGCCGAGCGTGGTGGGACCGCCGCCGGGCGGGTTAAAGGGGCCGGCCATGAACGGACAGTCGGCGTCGAGCGCACACCGCGCCGGAACGTCGACGACGCTGATGGTGACGACACCCGCCATTGTCGCGATGTACTGGAAACAACCGTCGGTCGACCCGTCGCTGATCAACGAGCCGACGCCCGAGACGCTCACCTTCGCACCGGACGTAAAGATGCGTCCCGTGTCTTTGCTGTAGAAGCACCCGGACGGACTGAACACGGAGGGCTCGGGATCGAAGAAATCCGCCACACCGTCCCCGTCGCCGTCAGGGCCGCGCATGCCGCCCGGGCCTGGATCGTACACCTGCGCGAACGCCTGCCAGCTGAACGGCATGTCCGCATCACCGACGAACCGCACCGCGATGGCAACGTTCAACGCAACGAGCAGGGCCGATAAACCCAACTCTTTCCAGCGAAAGTCCCTCATCGCAGTCTCCTTGCACCCGTGTCTGGAGCCGGACCCGTGGGCCGTTATACCCCGGCCGGGTCGTATCAACCGCAGCTGCGGCATGTCAAGGGAAAGATCGGCCGCCCCCAGTCATGGAGCAGCCACTCGGTGCACCCGATAGCAGGCGCAAGAGGCGCGGTACTCGCACTGCAGGTCGGTACGCTCGAGGCCCTCGCAGGTCGAGACATACACCGGCCGCCCGCCCGCCGCGTAGGCAACCAGCGTACGCCAGCGCACCCCGGCCGGCGCAAAGGTGACGTCGACCGTCAGAACGTCTCGTCGCTGGCCTTCAACCACCTGGAGGTACTCCACCAGGCGCAGGTCGCCCCAGGCGCCCAGGTACACCGCGTCGGGTGCGAGCTCTTGCAAGATGCCGGCGGCGCGCTGGCGCGTCGACCAGTCGGCGCTGAGGTCGAGCCGGCGAACGTTCACCGCGATGGCTGCCGTCGTCGCGCTCAGGAGGATCGCGCACGCCAGCATCGGCGTACGCACACCGGTGCGGTCGGCGACGAACCCGGCCAGGGCGCTGGCACCCAGGCCGACCCACAGGCCCCAGATGAGGTGGACGGGCGTGAACATGAGCTCCTTGTCCCCGGCTCCGTACGGCAGGAAGAAGGCGAGATGACCCAGCACCATCAGCCCGAGCGCCGCGTGCAGCCAGGGACGGCGGCGCCAATCGGCGCCGAGCCCAAGAACGCCGAGCAGGACACCGACGCCGAGAAAGCTGTTCCACCAGCGCTGCGCGAAGACGGCGAGCTCGGCGGGCAAACCACCGGGCGTCACCGCGAAGAAATACTCTGCGAAGACCCGACCGCTCACCATCCACCAGAAGCCCTGCCAGGTGCCGAGGTCGATCTGCCAATAGTCGCGCGCCGGGTTGAGCGGCAGAATGGCGGCGTTGCGCAGCGGCAAGTAGACGTAGACCGAGAGCCCGAGCAGGCCCATTGCAATGCCACCGATCAGCAGGCGCGGCTGCCGCCAGACGCGCGGCGGCCCGCCGAGTGCCAACAACGCCAGGCCCGGCAGCAGCAGGCCGATGGCCGGATGGACGCCGATTCCGAACCCGGCCAGGGTGCACAGCAACAGGAACAGCCGCGCGTCGGCGCCGGCCCGCCAGCGCAGCGCGAGCGCGATCAGAGCCAGGGTGACACAGCCCTGTACGGCATAGATCTCGGCAGCGACCGCCGTGACCCAGACGTAGTACGTCGCGCCGAGAAACCAGCTCGCCAGCACGGCGAGCATCCGCTGCCCGGTGAGCCGGTACAAAATCTGGAAGGCGAAGACCATCGCCAGAGCCGCGGCGCCGGCCGAGAGGAGATTGAGGCGATACCCGATGTCGCCGACCGGCAGCCAGGTGAACACGTGGCCGAGCAACAGGTACGCCGGCGAGCCGGGCGGATGCGCGATGCCGAGCAGGAACGCAGCAGTCGACAGCTCGGCACCGTCCACACCGTACACCGTCGGCGCAAGCGTCCGGAGATAGAGCACCAATGGCAACGCGCCAGCCGTGACAGCAGCCAGAGCCGACGCGCCGCGCCGATCCGCGCTCACTCGCGCGCTCCCGCAGCCGCCGGATCGTTGGCCGTGATGAGGAAGCGGGCGAAATGAAGACCCGACACCATTCGATGGTCCGCCGCGGCGATCTCGACACCGGGCACCGCGAGCCGACTCGGGTCGAACGGTTGACGGCTCATCAGCGTGAAGGCGCGGCGCCCACTCGCCGCCGCAGCCGGGAGCCACTGCGCCAGCGTCTCGACGTTGCGCACACAGTACATCTCGTGCTCGGTGAGGAAGGGCGCCATCGCCGCCGTCAGCCACCACACGTCGGTGACCACCGCTTCGTCGGTTGGCAACGCCTCCTCCCAGGTCGCCACCAGCGCGCGGCTCTCGTACAGCGCCTGCACGCCGCGCACCTGAAAGCGCACGGCGACCACCATCAACGCCGCGACCAGCACGGTGACGGCGATGCGAACCAGTGCGCGCCGCTCGGTCTGGCCGAAGACACCGAGTGCGCCGACACTCAACGCGGCGCCGATTGGATACAACGCCAGCATGTTGCGTGTCCCCCACTCCAGCCCGGTCTGGTAGGTGCCGTCGGGCAGGATCAGTACGGCGAAGATGATCGCGAAGCCGAGGATCAGATAGAACGCGCCCGCCATCGCTACCGTCAGCAATGGCGCACGTTGCACCCGCCGGGCATACGCGAGCGCCATGCCCCCAATGGCCATGTACGGCGCAATCGGCAGCAGCCCGTGCAGCGAGGCGTAGCTGCGCGGCGAGAACGCCAACGCGGCGCTGAACTGCAGCGCGCCCAGCAGACCACCGACCATGAGCGCCGTGGCCAGCGCGGGGCGGCTGACGAACGGGGCCACGCTCGCGGCGGCAAACGCCGCCAGCGCGAACCACTCCCAGGCCCGATTGAGGACGGGGCCCTGGCTGCCCGGCGCGTTGATCAGCACGGCGACGAGGCTGGCCGGAAGGTGCGGCAGCTTGCGCAGATTGGCACCGACGAGACCGGGAAGCATCTGCAGGTAGTACAAGTGCCGCTCCGGCAGCAGCAGCACAGTCCCCAGCACTACCAGCGCCGCGACCGCCGCGGTGCGCGCGGTGCGCCGCCGCGGTGATGCCCCCTGCCCCGCGCCGACCGCGGGCGCCACCCGGCGCGCTACCCACCACGCGAGCGCGGCCGCCAATGCAAACGCCATCATCTCGGCGCGCAACGCGATCGCCGCCAGCAGCAGCGGCACGGCGCGCCACCATGGCGAAGGGCGGTCAGGTCGCGCAGTGGCCAGCACCAGCACCGCCAGCACACCGAGGCACGCCACCAATGTGTGCTCCCAGAAACACAGGCTGTAGAAGAACAACGGCGTGCCGAACCCGGCCAGCACGATGGCGAACGGCGCCAGCCGCGGATCGAACAGCTGGGCGAGCCGCCCGGCCAGCACCGCCGTCAGCCAGCCGCTGAGCACCGGGATGACATACAGACCCGACAAACCGAAGGCCGAGAGCATCACGCCGCTGGCGAGCGTGAACCACAGCGGCCAGTGGAAGCGAATCTCGCCATCGACCGGGTGCGGAAACAGATCCTCATTGCGGCACCAGCTCGGATACAACCTGAAGCCTGGGTCGGTGGCGCGCCCGGGGTAGGGAATCGAGTAGACGAGGCCGCCGTCCCAGTGCACCGCTTCCATCTGCACGAACTTCGCCCCCTCGTCGGGCGACCAGAAGACGTGCTTCGGCATGACGCTCAGCACGGCGACGTAGGCGGCGAGCACCAGCACCGCCGCAGCCAACGCGAGCGGATCGCGCAGCATGCGCATCGTGCTAGGCGGGATGCTCACTCTCCTCGATGTAGATCAGCTTGCTGCCCTGCGGCTCGAAGCGAAAGGGCACCGGCCGCAACTCGGGCAGCGCGGCCGTGATGTCGGCGTGGCGCTCGGGCGGCGCGTAGAGCAACAGAAACCCACCGCCGCCGGCGCCGAGGACCTTGCCGCCCAGGGCGCCGTGCGCGCGCGCGATGTCGTACCACTGATCGAGCGCCGGCGTGCTGATGCCGCTGGCGAGGCGGCGCTTCTCGAGCCAGTTGGCGTGCAAGATCTCGCCGAAGCCGTCGAGGGCGCCGCGCCCGAGGGCGTCGCGCAGCTGGTGGGCAAAGCCCGCCATGCGGCGCAAGCTGGCGCGCGCCGATTCGTCGGCGCGGGTGTTGTGCGACTGCTGCTGCAGAATCGTCTCGGCGCGGCGCGCCTGGCCGGTGTAGAGCATCAGCAGGCGCTCTTCGAGCTGGCGGCGCAGCGCCGGGGCGCACAGGATCGGATCGACGAAGACGGTGCCGTCGGGGTTGAAGGCGATGAACTTCAGTCCGCCGTATGCGGCGCTGTACTGGTCCTGCTTGCCGATCGGTTTGCGGCAGCGCTCGATCTCGATCGCACAGGCCTCGCGCGCCAACCGCTCCGCGCCAGCGAGCTGTCCGCTGTAGGCGTGCAGCGCGTTGAGCAAGCCGACCGTGTACGCACTGGACGAGCCCAGTCCGGTGCCGCGCGCCGGGATGTCGGAGATCGAGGTGATCTCGATGGCGCCGTCGATGCCCGTCGCGTTCAGCGCCTCGCGAATCAGCTCGTGTTGCAAATCCGCGACGCGCTCGACCATCTCCGTCTGCGAGTAACTGGCGCGAATCTTCCGGTCGAACTTCTGGTTGACCGTGATGTAGATGTAGCGCGTGATCGTCGTGCTGACGACGGCGCCGGGCTCCTGTTCGTAGAATGCCGGCAGGTCGGTGCCGCCGCCGGCGAAGCTGACGCGCACGGGCGTGCGGGAGATGATCATGCGCGCGCCGGCGCGCCGGCCAGTGACGGCGGGCGCTGCGGGAGGTTCAACCGACTCACGGTCATTCTTCGCATCGCTCCTCGTCGATCCGCGATCGCGGCGCAGCCTATGTGCTCGGCGACCGTCCTGCAACCGACCACGCCGACCGCAGATCGCCGCGACGCGCGGTGGCGCCGGCGCGCCGCGGCGGGTATGTTGACCCCAGCGCCGGACGCCCCCCGCTCCCCGCTGGGGGGAGCGGGAACGCGGCCGCGCGCCGGAGCGATGATGCAAATCGGGCGAAGGGCTACGCCGGTGATCGTATGCGCGGCACTCTGGGCGATGCTGAGTCTGTCGGGGTGCTCGGATTGCGATCTGAAGATCGATACCAATTCGCTGCCGGACGGACAGGTCGGCGTGTCCTATCGCGCCGAGGTCAACTCGGATTGTGGCGGCGACACGTTCTTCATCCAAAGCGGCAACCTGCCGCCCGGCATCGGCATCGACGACGACGGGGATGTGCGCGGCACGCCGACGCTGGCGGGGGTCTACCCGTTCACCCTCGGCGTGTTCGACTACGGCAGCGACGAGCAGGCCTCGCGCGGCCTGGTGATCACGATCCTGCCCGCGCCGTGAAAACAGATCGCGCAGCACGGGGGGAGCGCGGTGGCGAATGAGACGGCGGAGCAGCTGCGGCTGCTCTATGAGGTGAGCCGGCGGCTGGCGACGTTCACCGACCTCGACGAGCTGGTGCGTTATGCCACCGAGCAGACGCGCGCGCTGTTCGAGGCCGAGGGCTGTGCCCTGCTGGTGCTCGATCCGACGCGGCGCGAATTCTCGTTTCCCGTCGCCAGCCAGCGCGCCGCCGGCGCGGTCGCGGCCGAGCGCCTGGCCGAGATCCGCTTTCCCGCCGAGCGCGGCATCGCCGGGTGGGTGGTGCAGCACGACGAGGCCGCGCTGGTGGTGGACACGGCGAGCGATGCGCGCTTCTACGACGGCGTCGACCGCAGCACGGCGATGCACACGCGCGCGCTGCTGTGCGCGCCGTTGCGCACGCACACCGGGACCATCGGCGTCCTCGAGGTCGTCAACCCGGCCGACGCCTGCCTCACACGCGATCACCTGGAATTTCTCGAAGCCCTGGCCGCCGACGTCGCGGTCGCGCACGAGAACGCCGCCATGCAGCGCGCGTTGCGCCGCGAAGTCATCGGCCTGCGCCAGATGTGCACGGTCGTCGGCGGGGTGCTGGCCGTCGCCGGTTTGGCGATCGGCGTCGGCGCCGTCTTTGCCCACCTGGCGCGCGCCCTGCCGCTCGCCGAGCTGGCGACCCGCCCGGGGACGATTGCCGCCGCCCTGTGCGTCGCCATCGGCGGCGCGCTGATCGTCATCGGCCGCGGTTGGGTCGGCACGCAGCCGCGGCATCCGACACCCCACACCTGACACCCGGGAGCGCGCATGCCCGACATTCGAACATTCTGCCGCGTCTGTGAGCCAGCCTGCGGCCTGGTCGCACGGGTCGAGAACGGCGCGCTGGTCGGCCTGCGGCCCGACCGCGAGCATCCGATCTCGCAAGGGTGGGCCTGCAACAAGGGCATCGCGACCCTCGACGTGCACCGCGATCCCGACCGCCTGTCGTCACCGCTGAAACGCATGCCGAACGGCGAGTTCGCGCCGATCGCGTGGGATCAGGCGATAACCGAGATCGCCGCGCGCCTGCGCACCATTCACGCCGCCACCGGCGACTGGTCGACCGCCGTCTATCTCGGCAACCCGACGGCGTTCAACGCCCTCCTCACCGCCGGCGTCGCGCCGTTCATCGCCGGGCTCGGCACGCGTCAGCTGTACTCGGCGGGGACGCAGGACTGCAGCAACAAATTCGCCGCCGGCGAGGCCGTGTACGGATCCAGCACGGTGCACCCCCTGCCCGACTTCGATCACACCAACTATCTGCTCATCCTGGGTTCGAATCTGGGCGTGTCGCACATGAGCTTCATCTCCATCGCCGACCCGATCAACGTCCTGCGCGCCGCCCAGGCGCGCGGCGCCAAGATTCGCTTCGTCAACCCGCGCCGCATCGAATCGGTGAAGTCCGGCGTCGGCGAGTTGATCCAGATCCGACCCGATACCGACGTTTACTTCCTCGCCGCACTGCTGCACGAGCTCGATCGCATCGACGGCTTCGACGAGCGCGTCATCGCCGCGCACGGCGCGCGCGTCGACGGGTTGCGCGCCTTCATCGCCGCCTACTCACCGCAACGCGTCGAGTCGGTGAGCGGCGTGCCGGCGGAGACGGTTCGCGCGGTGGCGTGCGACTGGGCCGCGGCCGACGGCGCGTCGGTGACGATGTCCACCGGCACCAACATGGGCCGCCACGGCACGCTGGCGTACTGGCTCGTCCAGATGCTCTCGTTCGTCACCGGCAACCTCGACCGCCGCGGCGGCAACCTGCAATCGGTCGGTTATTATCCCGGCGCCGCGCGCTCCGGCCGCGCCGACCCGGCGCGCGCGTTCTTCGACAGCCGCTTTGGCCGCATGCGCCATGTACGCGGCTCGCGGCCGGGTAACATGCTGCCGGACGAGATCCTCACCCCGGGTGGCGGGCAAGTGCGGGCGCTGTTCGTCATCGCCGGCAACCCGCTGCTGTCGATGGCCGACGAGGCGCGGATGACGGCAGCGCTGGCCTCGCTCGAGCTGCTGGTGTGCGTCGACCTCTACCGCACCGCGACCGCCGAGCTGGCGCACTACGTCCTGCCCGCCACCGACCAGTTCGAACGCGCCGATCTCACCTACGCCGGCCTCGGCCTGCAGCATCGGCCGCACGTGCAGTACACCGATGCCGTCGTCGCCCCGCGCGGCGAGCGGCGCGAGGAGTGGTGGATCTTCGCCCGCCTGTGTCGCGAGCTCGGGTTCAAAGGCCCGCTCGACGAAGGCGACACGCCCGACGTCTTCGCGCGCGTCGAACGCATGCTCGAGCGCGGCGGCACCTCGCTCGCCGAGGTCAAGGCGGCGCCGGGCGGCCGTGTCTTGGACGCCAACCGGCCCGGCCGCTTCTTCAGCGACGCCATCCAGACGGCCGACGGCCGCGTCGACTGCTGCCCGCCTCTGTTCGCCGACGCGCTGCATGCCGCTGAGGCGCACTTTCGCGCGCTCGCCGCCGAGCCGCCAGGGCAGCTGCGCCTGATCACCAAACGCGACCGCTTCATGCACAACTCGTGGTTCCACAACGTCGAGAAGCTCAAACGCGGCGCGCGCGGGCAGAACTACCTCTTCGTCCACCCCGCCGATGCCGGCCGCCTCGGACTGCACGACGGCAACGTCGTGCGCGTGCGCTCCGCCAGCGGCGCCGTCGAGTTGCCGGTGCAGATCGATCCCGACCTGATGCCCGGCGTCGTCGCCGCCACGCATGGCTGGGGACACGCGCAGGCCGAGAGCATGCGCGTCGCCAGTCAACGGCCGGGCGTCAACGTCAACCGGCTGCTCGCCAGCGGCCCGGGCAGCTTCGACCCGCTCAGCAACATGGCGCACATGACCGGCATCCCGGTCGAGATCGAAGCGATCCAAGCGAGCTGAGCTGCTCTACACCAGAGCTTTGCCCTAAAGTAGTAGGGCGGGCGTCCCTGCCCGCCGCCCCGGCAGGGGTGCTGCGCGCCCCTTGCGGGCAGGGACGCCCGCGCCACTAAGACTCTTGAGGCGACTTCCCTCCCTCCGGCTCCGGGAGAGAAGCTTCTTTCGCGAATCGCTGCTCAAAGCCTCACGGCAGCAACCAGCGCACGGCGATCAACGCGCCGATCACCCCCGCGAGGTCGGCGACGAGCCCGGCCGCCACTGCATGGCGGACGCGGGTCACCGCGACCGCACCGAAGTACACGGCCAGGACGTAGAAGGTCGTCTCGGTGCTGCCCTGCAGAACGGAAACCAGGTAACCGATGCGGCTGTCGGGACCGTGCACCTGCATCGTCTCGGCCATGATCGCGTAGGCGCCCGACCCCGACAGCGGCCGCAGCAGCGCCATCGGCAACGCTTCGGCGGGAAAGCCGACGAGGCCGGTGATCGGGCCCACGGCACCGACGACGAGGTCGAGGAGCCCGGAGGCGCGAAACATTCCCGCGGCAACGACGATCGCGACGAGGAACGGGATGATCCGTATCGCGACCTGAAAGCCCTCCTTGGCCCCTTCGATCACCGTGTCGTACACGGGCACGCGCTTGGCAAAACCGTAGAGCAGCATCAGCGCGATCAGCACCGGCAGCAACCAATCCGACGCCGCCGCGCGCAGCAGATCGCCGAGCGATTGTTCGGCCGCCACACCACTGCGCAGGTAGCCGGCAAACCCCAGCCCGAGCACCGCGACGCTAGACAGCGCCACGGCACAGCCCGCCGGCGACGTCGGCCGCGCGTGGCCGATATCGTCGGCCTCGGGCTCGGCCGCTGGCGGCGGCGCCTCGCTCGGCTCATATGCTTCGATCGGCGGAAACAAGCGCTGCAGCAGTTTGACCGCGATGATCGCGGCACCGGTCGAGATCGTCGTGGCGAGCAGCGTCGGCAGCCAGATCCCGGCGGCATTGGTCGAGCCCATCGAGGCGCGCAGCGCGATGACGCCGAGCGGCGCGATCGAGACGTTGGAGGTGTTGATGGCCAGGAACAGCACCATCGCGTTGGTGGCCACGCCGGGCACCGGGTTCAAGCGGTTGAGCTCGATCATCGCCTTGATGCCGAAGGGCGTCGCGGCGTTGCCCAGGCCGAGCATGTTGGCAGCGATGTTCATGATCATCGCGCTCATCGCCGCATGCTCCGGCGGCACGTCGGGAAACAACCGCACCATCACCGGTCGCACCCCGCGCGCCAGGGCGTGCAGCAGGCCGCCCTGCTGCAGCACGCGCATCAAGCCGAGCCAGAAGGACATGACGCCGATCAGCCCCAACGCCAGCGTCACCGCCGACTTGGCCGACTCCGTCGACGCCGCGCTGACCGCCGGCATCTTGCCCGTCCACGCCGCCGTCAACACCGACGCCACCACCAGCACCAGCCAGATCCCGTTCATCATGGCGCGCCCCCACCGCTCGGCATCGCCGCACGTCTACCACGCGCGCGCTTGAAGACGGAGCGGTGAAGAGGCTCAACGCGCGCGGCGATCCGTGTTAGTTCTAGGCGCATGACACAAGATCTGAAGCACCGCAGTCGCGCCATCACCGACGGACCCGACCGCGCGCCGGCGCGGGCAATGTTCAAGGCCATCGGGCTCACCGACGCCGACCTCGCCAAGCCGCTGATCGGTGTGGCGAACACGTGGATCGAAGTCATGCCGTGCAACTTCCACCTGCGCCGGCTGTCGGCAAAGGTGAAGGACGGCATCCGCGCCGCCGGCGGCACGCCGATCGAGTTCAACACCGTCTCGGTGTCGGACGGCATCTCGATGGGCACCGAGGGCATGAAAGCCTCGCTGGTCAGCCGCGAGGTGATCGCCGACTCGATCGAGCTGTGCACCCGCGGCCATCTGTTCGATGCGGTGGTCGCGTTGTCGGGCTGCGCCAAAACGATCCCGGGCACGGTGATGGCGCTGGCCCGTCTCGACCTGCCGTCGCTGATGCTCTACGGCGGCTCGATCATGCCCGGGCACGTGGCGGGCAAGGACGTCACGATCCAGGACGTCTTCGAAGCAGTCGGCGCGCACAACGCCGGCACGCTGTCGGCCGAGGGACTGCGCGCGGTGGAAGACGGCGCCTGTCCGGGGCCCGGCGCGTGCGGCGGGCAGTTCACGGCCAACACGATGGCGATGGCCTGCGAAGGGCTCGGTATCTCGCCGATGGGCACGGCCAGCGTGCCGGCGATGGCCGGCGACAAGGACGACGTGGCGTTCCAGTGCGGTCGCCTGGTCATGCAGGTGCTGGCGAGCGGCCTGACGCCGCGCCAGATTCTGACCCGCCAGGCGTTCGAAAACGCCATCGCCGCCGTGGCAACCTCGGGCGGGTCGACCAACGCGGTGTTGCACCTGCTGGCCATCGCGCACGAGGTGGGTGTCGCGCTCGACATCGACGACTTCGACCGCATCAGCGCACGCACGCCGTTGCTCTGCGACCTCAAGCCGGGCGGCCGCTTCGTCGCCCCCGATCTCTACCGCGCCGGCGGCATCCGCCTGGTGCTGAAACGCCTGCTCGACGCCGGCTTGTTGCACCCCGACGCGCTGACCGTCACCGGCCGCAGCGCGGGAGAAGAGGCGCGCGATGCCGTCGAGAGCGCCGGCCAGGTCGTCGTCCGGCCGCTCAGCGATCCACTCAAGGCGAGCGGCGGCCTGGTCATCCTCAAGGGCAACCTCGCCCCGGAGGGGTGCGTGGTGAAGGTCGCCGGCCACGAGCGCATGCTGCACCGCGGCCCGGCGCGCGTGTTCGAATGCGAAGAAGACGCCTTTGCCGCCGTCAAGCGCCGCGCCATCGCCCCCGGCGACGTCATGGTCATCCGCTACGAAGGCCCGCGCGGCGGCCCCGGCATGCGCGAGATGCTCGGCGTCACCGCCGCGCTGGTCGGCGAGGGGCTGGGCGAGTCGGTCGCCCTGATGACCGACGGGCGCTTCTCGGGTGCCACGCACGGCCTGATGGCCGGCCATGTCGCCCCCGAAGCCGCACACCGCGGCCCGATCGCCGCCCTGCGCGATGGCGACGTCGTGGTCTTCGACATCGCGGCGCGGCGGCTCGACGTCGAGTTGAGCGAGGCCGAGATCCAGGCCCGCCTCGCCACCTGGACGCCACCGGCCCCGCGCTACGCTCGTGGCGTGATGGCGAAGTACGCCAACACGGTCTCCTCGGCTTCCCTCGGAGCGGTCACCTCGTAGCCGGGAATCCTCCCAATCCGCGACGGTTTCGCTGGACTCCAATATCGCGCTGAGGCAGTGTGCAACGACGGGGTCGGCGACGTGCCCAAGCGCGTGGGGAGCTCCGAAAGCTACAGTCTGGGGGGATAATGAAGAGCTCGTTCGGTGTCGCGTTGTTGGTTGGTGCGGTGGTTTGCGCCCTGCCGGTGCAAACGATGGCGGTATCGCTCTCGGGTGGCCGCGTGGCGAAGTTCAAGAACAAAGCCGGGACGGCTGACGACCAGGCCATCGTCAAGTTCGTCAACGACACCAACATTGCACCGCCCTTTCAAGACCCGCGCTGTCCGGCAGTCAGCACCGTGCGCTTCCGCACCAACCGCCACACCGTCGGCCCGATTGCGCTCGACTGCCAGGCCTGGAAGCTGACCAGCAAAGGCTTCAACTACAAGGATTCCACCGGCGCGGCCGGCGGCGTGCAAAAGATCCTGCTGCAGGGCGGCAAGCTGCTGCTCAAAGCGAAAGGCGACGGCTACGGCGCCAACTCGATCGACGGGCCGGTCGACTTCATCGAAGTCGGGCTCAGCATCGCCGCGAGCGATTTCTGCGGTCGGTTCGAGCCGCCGCTCTCGGAGGCGAAGAAGAACACGTTCGAGCAAGTGGGCTTCAAGGGTCCCTCCGGGCCGTGCGACGCCCCCACCCCCACCAATACACCCACCGAGACGAGCACGCCGACGATCACGTCGACGGCAACCGTGACGCCCACCGCCACGACGACGCCGACTGCCACCAATACGGGCACGGCGACGCCGACCCGGACGGTCACCCCGACGGCGACGGTGACGCGCACTCCGACCGTCACCCCGACGGCGACGGTGACGCCGACCGACGGACCGCAGACGGTGTTCCGTATCGATACGCTGACCCTGCGTGACCCGCATGTCTATGTCGGCGGCATCCTCCCCTGCACGGATGCCACGAATCCACCGGGGTTGGGCGGGATCTTCTCGGCCAACGGTCTCGTCGCCGACCAGCTGAACCTCGATGGCGACATGGACGGGTTCCTCGACCTGAGCCTGCTCACCGTGTTCCGCCCGCTGCGCCAGCCGCCGCTACCTGGAGCCGACGTCGATGTGCAACTGGGCCAGTGCACGACACCGGTCAACAGTGAGGTCTGCGGACCCGACGTGTCACCGCCGTATCAGACGACGTACATCAACCAGGGCAGCGGCACCTGCGTCGCGCCCGTTGCCGGCACGCTTGGCCCCAACAACGTCGGCTCTTACAGCCCGGCGGTACTCGTCCCGGCCGCACCTTGCGTGGAGTCGTCACCGACCTCGATCCTCTTCCCGCTCGGCGTCTTCGACCTGCCGCTCGAAGACGTGCAGGTCGGAGCGACCTATGTCGGCGATCCGGCCACGGGCCTCATCAACGGCGTCATCCGCGGCTTCATCAGCGAGACGAACGCCGACAACATCATGTTGCCGCCGGACATCATCCTGATCGGCGGACAGCCGATCTCGAGTCTGTTCCCGGGTGGAACGGACGCCTGCGCGCCGAGCGACGACCGCGACATCGGTCCGGGCAGTCAGGTCGGCTGGTACTTCTACCTCAACTTCACCGCCCACGAGGTGGACTGGATCGGGCCCGAGGCTCTGTCCCCGGTGTGGGGAGAGTACCGCGAGCTCTGGATTGCCTTCTTCCTGGTTGTCGTGAGCATCGCCGCGCTGGCCGCCATCGGCCAGCGCGGCTGGCCCGGCAACCCCGACGAATGTCTCGTCGGCGACCAGTGCTTCTGTGAGCGCGACCGCGGTGGGCTGATCCGGCAGCCCGCCAACACGCTGTCGAACCTCGGCTTCGTCTTCGCCGGTCTCGCCATCGCCGCGCATCTCGGCCGCGCGCGCCGCCGGCGAACCCCGCCGCTGCGGCGCAATCCGATGACCGAGACGCGCCTCTACCCGGGCATCTACGCCTGCCTGGTCGCCCTGCTCGGCCCGGGCAGCATGGCCCTGCACGCCTCGCTGCGCGACTGGGGCGGCGTGCTCGACATCGTCTCGATGAACATCTACGTCAGCTTTCTCTTCATGTACGGCTTGTTGCGCTGGCGCCGCATCAGCGCCGCGCAGTTCGTCGCCGGGTACCTGGCGCTCAACGTCCTCCTGCTCGCCATCAAGCTCACCTACGGCCACGGCTCCGAGGCCTTCGGCGTCGTCGCCGCGCTCGCGCTGTGGGTCGAGTTGAATATCCGCCGTTCCGGACGCATGCAGGCCGACCTGCGCTGGTTGCTCGCCGGAGCGGGCAGCTTCCTGCTCGCCTTCGCCATCTGGTTGCCCTCACGCAACGGCGGATTCCTCTGCAACCCCGATTCACTGTTGCAGGGACACGCCGTCTGGCACCTGCTCTCCGCCGCCGCCACGCTGGCGCTGTACGCCTACGCGCGATCGGAGAATGATTCCGGCAACGAACTCATGAGAGCGCGAAGCCACCGTTCGCACTGAGGAGGCCGCGCTTTGGGGGCCGTCTCGAAGGGCGCCGGCAACTATGACCGCCACCAAGTGACCACGACGTTCGAAATCCGCATCATCGGCCGCGCCCGCACGCCGTGGCAGCGGCGCGAGGATGCGCCGCATCAACCGTCCATCGCGGCCGCAGCCGAAGGCGTGCTCGAGATCGCCGCGGAGTACCGCGCCGCGCTCGCCGACCTCGACACGTTTCGGCGCATCTGGATTCTGTTTCTCTTCGACCGCAGCAGCGGTTGGGCCGCCAGGGTCAAACCGCCGCGCGGCGGCCCGAAGCGCGGCGTGTTCGCCACGCGCGCGCCCAACCGTCCGTCGCAAATCGGCCTCACCACTGCCGTCGTGCAGCGCGTCGACCTGGCAACCGGCGAGGTGCACGTGCGCGGCGTCGACCTGCTCGACGACACGCCGCTGCTCGACATCAAGCCCTACCTCCCCATCGTCGACGCCTGGCCAGAGGCCGGCAACGGCTGGCTCGACCAGTACCTCGATGCCGGCATCGAGCCGCACCTGAAGAAGCCGCTGCGCCCGCGGCGCGAGAAGTAGGGGTACGCGTCCATTTCAACTCTGCCGGCCATGGGGCTATAAGCGGCGCATGGCGATGACAAAGACGGCAAGTGGATTGCAGATCGAGGACACCACACCGGGCACCGGCGCCGAAGCCAAGGCGGGCCAGACCTGTGTGATGCACTACACCGGCTGGCTGTGGGTCAACGGCGCCAAGGGCGCCAAGTTCGACAGCTCGCACGACCGCAACAGCCCCTTCTCGTTCAAGCTCGGCAAGGGTCAGGTGATCCGCGGCTGGGACGAAGGCGTCGCCGGCCTCAAGATCGGCGGCAAGCGCACGCTGATCATCCCGCCCGACCTCGGCTATGGCGCCCGCGGCGCCGGCGGGGTGATCCCACCCAACGCCACGCTGATCTTCGAGGTGGAGTTGGTCGAGCTGCGCTAGTAGGGCTACCAGCGGCGACGTCGGCGTGCGGCCAGGAGGACCAGGCCGGCCACCGCAGTTGCTAGACCGACGCCGCCCAGCGTCGGCACCCCGTTCACCGAGATCACGTCGAAGTCGGTTGCCGTGTTGTTGTCCGGCGTTGGATCGGGCACGCCGTCGGGGGCGGTGACGGTCGCCACATTGACCAGCGGTTCGGCCGCCGGGTCGGCGATCGAACATATCGCGCTGTAGGTGATGCTCGCGCCGGCGGGTAAGTCGACTATGTCGCTGATGTCGCCAGCGGCGACGGGGGTGCAGACCCCGCCGCCGCTGCCGACACAGGTCCAGTTACAGGTGAGCGCGGCGGGAAAGCTGTCGGCGACCGTGGCGCCCGGCGCGTCGGACGGGCCGGCATTCGATGCGACGATCGTATAGGTCGCCGATCCGCCGGGGTGGAAGGTGTTGGTGCCGTCGGTCTTGGTGATCGAAAGGTCCGCCACGGGATCGAGGCCGTTGACGTCCGTCGACGAGTTGTTCATCCCGTTCGGGTCGGAGAAACCCATCGGCACCCCGATCGTGGCGGTGTTGAAGAACGACAAGGTGGCCGACGAGTCTATCGAACAGGTCGCCGTCACCACGACGCTGCCGCCGACGGGCAGGTCGACGTTCTGGTTGGCATTCGCGCCAGAGCCCATCGCCGTCGTGCAGGCACCGCCGTTTTGACCGACACAGGTCCAGCTGCAGTCGCTGAGCGGCGCGACGAAGAGATCTCCAAAGGCCGAACCGGGGGCCGGATCGGGGCCCGAGTTGAATGCGACGATGGTGTAGGTGACCGTCCCGCCCGGGGTCGAGGTGACCGCGCCGTCGGTCTTGGAGATCGAAAGATCGGCGGTCTGCGCCCAGGCGGCGGGCGCGCCAAGGGCTACGAAGGCGACGACGAAGAACAACCTGCGCATCATGATCCTCCCCGACGAAGGGTTGTGTGCGGCCGAAAGCGGGGTCCCTATACCGCGCTGTCAATGCGACCGCCAGGGCCGAGTGAGGCGCTGCTGCCGCGCAGCCTGATCGGACTTCACCCACAAGAGCGCGACCATCATGGCGATGCTCGCCCAGGCCTGGAAGGGACACACGACGCGCCACAGGTAGTGGGCGTCGAGCTCGGGCCGACGGCGTGTGATGCGCACGAACAAGTCGCCCGGCAGGAACATCGCGGCGATCACGAGCACGAGAAACGCCGCCCAGCGCCGCTGCCGCGACCGCTCGGCGAGGCCCGTCATGTACAGGTAGATCGCCAGAACGCCCGGGATGAGCAGGAACACGTCGTAGCTGCGATGGTAGAGCAGGAGCAGCGACAGACATGACGTCAGTGCGAAGTCGAGGAGGTCCTGCCCACCGATGGCACGAGAACGGATCACCAAACGAGCCGTGTACGCGCTGAGCCCCGCCAGGATGAGCCATACCGCAGCCGTCGTCCACGGCGACTGAGCGTTGAGCACGCGGTAGACGACGGGCTCGAGGTGAACCAACGCCGCGCTGTCGGGCACGAAGGGCGATGGGTCGTTGACGTTACCGGCGCTGATGCTGCGCGCCGCGCCGAGCCAGTCTGACAACGTGCCCACGACCGGAAAGCCGCCCGCCAGAAGAGGTGCAACCGTCAGGACTGCGGTCGCGACCAGGCAGACCAGGACGACGCGATACGACCGCTGGACGAGATAGTAGCCGAGATACAGGGGCAGGAAGGACGGTTTGAGCGACACCAAGCCGAGGGCGCATCCGGCCGCTGCCTCGCGCCGGTATCGCTGCGCGATCAGCGTCGCCAGCAGGAGTACGAAGGCCAGAATGCCCAACTGCCCCTCGCGGACATTGCCGCGGCCATAGCCGGTGTTCACCAGGCTCGCGAGCAACGCGATCTCCACCAACCCGACCGGTCGATACCACGACAGGATCAGCCCCAGCATGGCCATCGACGCGACCAACAGGGCGAGGTTGATTCCGAGCACGACGCCGTGCGCGGTCCGAAACGGCAGACGGGCCAGGGGCGACAGCAGCGCACTGGTCTGCGGCGGGTAGTGCCAGACTTCGTTGTTGGTGCTCTGCCGCCCCGACTCCTTCAGAAACGCGGTGAGCC
>CAYVUV010000360.1:0-22605 GCA_964455095.1 uncultured Binatia bacterium (SeqCode) | reverse complement strand
TCGCAGGTCTCGCACTCGACGTAGACGTCGGGCAGGAAGCTCATCTCCATCTTGATGCGCCCCTGTCCGGCGCAGGTCTCGCACCGGCCGCCTTTGACGTTGAAAGAGAAGCGGCTGGCGGTGTAGCCGCGGCTGCGCGCTTCGGGGGTCATGGCGAAGAGCCGGCGCACGTCGTCGAAAAAACCGACGTACGACGCCGGGATCGAGCGCGGCGTGCGGCCGATCGGCGTCTGGTCGACTTCGATGACGCGCGTGATGCTCTCGAGACCGGTGAGGTCCTTGTGCGCGCCGACGCGGCCGGTCGGCATGCCGAGGCGGCGGCGCAGGCCGGCGAAGAGGACGTCGCGCACCAGCGTCGATTTGCCCGAGCCGGACACGCCGGTGACACAGGTCCAGGCGCCGAGCGGCAGCTCGACGTCGATGTGCTTCAGGTTGTGCTCGCTGGCGTCGCGCACGCGCAGGCGTTGTAGCGCCGAGACGTCGCGCATTGGTCCGAGCCGTGGCCGATGGCGGCCGAGGAAACGCCCGGTCACCGAACCTTCGTTAGCCGCCAGCGTCGCCGGCGGACCCACGGCGACGAGCTGCCCGCCGTGCGAGCCGCCGCCCGGTCCGAGGTCGACCACCACGTCGGCGGCTTCGATCGTGGCCTCGTCGTGCTCGACGACCACGACGGTGTTGCCCTTGTCGCGTAGCCCCACCAGCGTGCTGACCAGGCGCGCGTTGTCGCGCGGGTGCAGGCCGATGGTCGGCTCGTCGAGGATGTAGCAGACACCGCGCAGGTTGGAGCCGAGCTGTGCCGCCAGGCGAATGCGCTGCGCCTCGCCGCCCGAGAGCGTGTCGGCGCGCCGATCGAGGGTCAGATAGGGCAGGCCGACCTCGACGAGGAACTTCAAGCGCGGCTGGATCTCCTTCATGACGTTCTCGGCGATCGCCGCGTCGCGTGCGTCGAAGCGGTACGCCGCCAACGCAGCCGCAGCGTCGGCGACGGCATCGCCCGTCACTTCCCAGATGGCGCGGCCGAGCACGCGCACCGCCTGCGCGCGCGGGTTGAGGCGCCGGCCGTCGCAGGTCGGGCACGGCCGCTCGCTGAGCAGGCGGTCGAGTCCGTCGGCGGCGATCTGCTCGTCTTCGAGCAGCGCGTGCAGCGCCTGCACCAGGCCGGGAGCCCCGTTGCCCTGAAACAGCAGCGTGCGCTGCCGCGCGGTGAGCTTGGCCAGGGGCTTGGCGAGCGGCACGCGGTGCTGCTTGGCGACCGATTTGACCAACTTGCGCGCCGCGGCACCGAAGGGCTCGAGCGTGGCGAGCAGGGCGCGTCCGACCGGTTCCTCCGTATCCGCGATCAGCGTCTCGGGCTCGAAGGTCCACACCGCGCCGATGCCGTCGCACCCGGCGCAGGCACCCTGGCGACTGTTGAACGAGAACAGGCGCGGGTCGAGCGCCTCGTAGCCGATGCCGCAGTGGCTGCAGTACAACCGCTCGCTGTATATGCGCTCGGTCGCACCAGCGCGCGCGACGACGGCGCCGCTGCCGAGACGCAACGCGCTGGCGACCAGCTCGGCCAGGCGCGCATCGCGCTTGCCGGCGAGATCGATCTCGCCGACGACGATGTCGATGTCGTGTTCCTTGTAACGCGCCAGCGCCGGGACCGGGTGGATCGCCACCATGCGGCCGTCGACGCGCGCCTGCGTGAAGCCGAGCTTGCGCGCGGCCTGAAACAGCTCCTTGTAGATGCCCTTGCGGCCGCGCACGGCCGGCGCCAGCAGTGTGACCGTCTCGCCGCGCAGCTCGCTGCGCAGGCGGTCGACGATCTGCTCGCGCGTCAGCGACGTCAGCGCCCGGTCGCAGGCGGTGCAGTGCTGTATGCCGACCTTGGCGTAGAGCAGGCGCAGGTAGTGGTAGATCTCGGTCACCGTGGCGACGGTCGACTTGCGGCTGCCGCGGCTCAAGCGCTGCTCGATCACCACCGTCGCTGGCACGCCGGCGAGCAAGTCGACGTTCGGGCGCGGCAGGATCTTCACGTACTGGCGCGCGTAGGTCGACAGGCTGTCGAGGTAGCGCCGCTGCCCCTCGGCGTAGATGATGTCGAAGGCGAGCGTCGACTTGCCCGAACCGCTCAGGCCGGTGACGACGATGAACTGATCGCGCGCCAGGTCGAGGCTCAGGTCGCGCAGGTTGTGTTCCTTGGCGCCGACGATGCGCATCAGCCCGGTGCCGTTGCTGGCTGCGACCGGTACGGACGCCAGCGTCGGCTTGATTGCCTTCGGGCCGGCGAGCGCCGTGTGCAGGTAGCGCCCGGTGTGCGAGGCGGCGCACGCCGCGACGGTCTCCGGCGTGCCCGTCGCGACCACCTGGCCGCCGCCGTCGCCGCCTTCGGGTCCGAGGTCGATGATCCAATCGGCGGCCTTGGCGATCTCCATGTTGTGCTCGATCACCACCACCGAGTGGCCGCGCTCCACCAGCGCGTCGAGCGCGGCGAGCAGCCGCTCGACGTCGGCGAAGTGCAGGCCGATGGTCGGCTCGTCGAACAGGAACAGCGTGTGCGCCTTGGTCTGCCGGCCCATGGCGGCGCAGAGCTTGAGCCGCTGCGACTCGCCGCCCGACAGCGTCGTCAGCGGCTGCCCGAGCCGCAGGTAGCCGAGCCCGACGTCGAGCAGCGGTTGCAGCCGCTGCGCCACCTCCGGCACATCGGCGAAGAAGCGCAGCGACTCCTCGGCGGTCAGGTCGAGCACGTCGCGGATCGTCTTGCCGTTGTACCGCACCTCCAGCACCTCGGCCTGGAAGCGCGCGCCGCCGCAGGCCGGGCAGGTGACGTAGACGTCGGAGAGGAACTGCATCTCGATCTTCTCGTAGCCCTCGCCGGTGCAGGTCTCGCAGCGGCCGCCGGCGACGTTGAAGGAGAAGGTCGACGAGCTGAAGCCGCGCAGCTTGGCCAGCGGCGTGGCGGCGAAGGCGTCGCGGATCGGGTCGAAGGTTTTCAGATACGTGACCGGGTTGCCGCGCCGCGTCGTGCCGAGCGGCGACTGGTCGACGAGGATGACCTCGGCGATGCGGTCGGCGCCTTCGATCTCGTCGTGCGCGCCGGGTACGCCGTCGAACTGGCCGAGGCGTTTGCGCAGGGCGCGGTAGAGGACCGATTCCATCAGCGTCGACTTGCCCGAGCCGGACACGCCGGTGACGCACACCAGGCGCGACAGGGGGATCTCGACGTCGACGCCGCGCAGGTTGTTCTCGCGTGCGCCGCGCACGACCAGGCGCAGGTTGCGAATCGGCGCGCGGCGTTTCTTCGGCACGGCGATGCGCTGGCGTCCCGACAGATACGCCGCGGTGGCCGAGCGGCGCGTCTTCAGCAGGGCGGCGTACGAGCCGGCGAAGATCACCTCGCCGCCGTGCTCGCCGGCGCCGGGGCCGAGGTCGATGATGTGATCGGCCTCGCGGATGATCTCCGCCTCGTGCTCGACGACGACGACGGTGTTCTCCTTGGCGCGCAGCTCGTGGAGGATGCGCACGAGGCGCTGGCTGTCACGCGGGTGCAGGCCGATCGACGGCTCGTCGAGGATGTAGAGCGTGTTGACCAGCGACGAGCCCACCGCGCGCGTTAAATCCACACGCGCCAGCTCGCCGCCGGAGAGCGTGCGCGATTGGCGATCGAGCGTCAGGTAGTCGAGCCCGACGGCGAGCAGGTAGCCCAGTCGGCTGCGGATCTCTTTGAGGATGAGCTGGGCGATCTCCTCCTCGTGCGGCGCCAGACGCAGGTCGGCGAAGAACGCCGCCGCGGCCCCGACGCTCATCCGATTGACGTCGACGACGTGCACGCCGTTGATGCGGAACAGCTGCGCTTCGGGCTTCAGGCGGCCGCCGTCGCAGACGGGGCAGAGCCGATAGCTGCGGTAGCGGGCGAGGAAGACGCGCACGTGCATCTTGTAGGTGCGCCCCTCGAGCCAGCGGAACCAGCCGCGGATGCCGTGAAACTTGCCCTCGCCGTCGATGATCGACTGGCGCTGCGCGGCCGGCAGCTCCTCGAACGGGCGGTCCATGGCGATGCGCTTGCGGCGGCAGAAGCTCTCCAACTCGCCGCGCTCCCACTCGGTGGACGGCGTGCTCCACGGTTTGATCGCGCCGTCGGCCAGCGTCTTGCGCGGGTCGGGAATGACCAGATCGAGATCGACGTCGATGACGCGGCCGAAGCCGCGGCAGCTGTCGCAGGCGCCGAGCGGGCTGTTGAACGAGAACAGGTTGGGCGTCGGCTCGCGATACGTGATCTCGCAGCGCGGGCACTCGAGCCGATGGCTGTAGGGATCGCGGCGGCCGCCGGCGTCGGGAAACACCAGCGCGAGACGGCCCTTGCCGAAGCGGAACGCCTGCTCGAGCGAATCGGTGATGCGCCGCTTCTGGTCGGCGCGCACGACCAGACGGTCGGCGACGACGACTAGCTCGGCCGGCGTGTCCTCGAGCTCCTCGACCTCGCGCACGTCGTTGCCGATCAGCAGCCGGCGAAAGCCCGATCCCACGAGTCCAGCGCGCATCTCGGCCCACGACAGCTGCTCCGGCCGCGGCACGGCGAACGTGACCAGCACGCGCGCGCCTTCGGCCTCGCTGTGCAATCGCGCGCACACCGACTCGGCGGTATGGCGCCGCACCGGCTCGCCGCAGCCGCGGCAGTACAGCACGGCGATCTTGGCGAACAGCAGCTTCAGGTGGTCGTGCAGCTCGGTCATCGTGCCGACGGACGAGCGCGAGGTCTTCACCGTGTTGCCCTGGCTGATCGCGATCGCCGGCAGGATGCCCTCGACATGCTCGACCTGGGGCTTGTCCATGCGGTCGAGGAACTGGCGCGTGTAGGCCGAGAAGCTCTCGACGTAGCGCCGCTGGCCCTCGGCGTAGAGCACGTCGAAGGCGAGGCTCGACTTGCCCGACCCCGACACGCCGGTGATGACGGTCAGCGCGTTGAGCGGAATGCGCGCGTCGATGCCCTTCAGGTTGTTCTGTCGGGCGCCGATGATGTGGATGAAGTCGTTCGCCACGGAAGCTTGCGACTATAGCGGAGGCGCGCGCCGGTGAAAGGGGGCGGCGGTCGGCGCGCGGCCCCTTGACGCCCCGGCGTGCTTTGCGGACGATGGCGGCGCCGGGGCTCGCGCTCGGCACAGGAGGCGGGAAGATCATGAGTCAGCGCAAGAAGCTCGGCATTCTGGTCGGCGGCGGTCCGGCTCCCGGCATCAACAGCGTCATCGGCGCGGCGACGATTCGCTGTGTGTTGGAAGGCGTCGACGTGCTCGGCATCCAGGACGGCTTCGAGTGGGTGATGAAGGGCAGCATCGAGCACACGATTCCGCTGACCATCGAGGCCGTCAGCCGCATTCACTTCCGCGGCGGCTCCTACATCGGCATCTCGCGCGCCAACCCGACGCTCAATCCCGAGCACCTGGAGAACACCGTCATCTCGCTGCTGCGCATGAACATCTCGCAGTTGATCACCATCGGCGGTGACGACACGGCGTTTTCGGCCATGAAGCTGGCGGAGAAGTCGGCCGGACGCATCAACGTCGTGCACGTGCCCAAGACGATCGACAACGACCTCGACCTGCCGCCGCACATCGACACCTTCGGGTTCCAGACCGCGCGCCACTTCGGCGCCGAGATCGTCAAGAATCTCATGGTCGACGCCCACACGACGTCGCGCTGGTACTTCGTCATCGCCATGGGGCGCAAGGCCGGCCACCTCGCCCTCGGATTGGGCAAGGCCGCCGGGGCGACGCTGACGCTGATCCCGGAGGAGTTCGGCAACCAGAACATCCCCTTCAAGGCCATCGTCGACACGCTGGTCGGCGCCATCATCAAGCGGCTCAGCGAGGGCCAGCGCCATGGTGTCGCCCTCGTCGCCGAGGGCGTGGTGGAGAGCATCGACCCGCAGGACCTCTCCAAGCTCGAGGAAGTGGAGCGCGACGAGCACGGTCACCTGCGCATCGCCGAGGTCGAGATCGGCGAGATCCTCAAGCACGCGGTCAGCGATCGCCTCAAGACCTTCGGCATCAAGGCGACCCTGGTGGCCAAGAACATCGGCTACGAGTTGCGTTGCGCCGACCCGATTCCGTTCGACATGGAGTACACCCGCGACCTCGGCTACTGCGCCGCCAAGTACCTGCTCGCCGGCGGCAGCGAGGTGATGATCTCGATGCAGGGCGGCCACTTCGTGCCCATTCCGTTCTCCCAGCTGCTCGATCCCCAGACCGGCCGCGCCCGGGTGCGGCTGGTCGATATCAGCTCGGCCCGCTACGCCATCGCGCGGCGCTACATGATCCGCTTGCGGCGCGACGATTTCGAAGACCCGCACGCGCTGGCGAAGTTCGCCGCCACGGCGCACATGTCGCTGCAGGACTTTCGCGCCCAGTTCGAGTACCTGGTGCAGCACGAGAACCCGCCGCTGCGTATCGAGCCGCTCGTCGCCACGCACACCTGAGCCGCTCGTCGCTGCACGGCTTTGCCGGCAATTGGTGGGCTCCCATCTGGTTCCTCTCCGGTCCGGGAGAGGCTAGGTGAGGAGATCGAACAACTCTTCAACGAATCAAGGGTCGAAGCCATCATTTCATCCCCTCACCTTACCTCTCCCGGAGGGAGAGGAACTTCTTGCGCGAATTGCCGGACAAAGCGTCGCTTGACAGCTCGTTCATTCTTGCACTAGGAGTGCAAGAATCTGACTGGCCGGCCCCAGATCGCTGAGGCCGGCCCGCCACGTTGCCCTGGGGGGAGCGCATGCACACACGACGAGTATCGGCGGCGCTGCTTGCGCTGACCATCGCCATCGCCGGCGGCTGCCGCGGCAAGCATCAGGGGCCGGGGCAGATCGAGGGCAAGATGCTGCCGGCGCCGGTGGTCGCGGCGCGCGCAGAGCGGCAGCAGGCGACGGTCCAACGCCTGGTGCCCGAGAGCGATGCGGCGACGCGGCCGAGCAAGCAGATCCTGTTCGGCGATCTGCACGTGCACACGACGATCTCGGCCGACGCGTTCATCCGCAGCCTGCCGATGTTGCAGGGCGAGGGCGTGCATCCGCCGGCGGACGCTTGCGACTACGCGCGCTACTGCTCCGACCTCGACTTTTGGAGCATCAACGACCACGCCGAGGCCATCTCGCCGCAGCACTGGGCGGAGACCAAGGAGTCGGTGCGCCAGTGCAATGCGATCGCCGGCGATCCCGCCAATCCCGACCTGGTGACGTTTCTCGGCTGGGAGTGGACCCAGGTCGGGCAGACGCCAGCCGATCACTACGGCCACAAGAACGTGATCTTCCACGACACCGACGAGAACAAAGTGCCGAAGCGCCCGATCAGCGCCCTCAGCCCGCAACTGGTCGGCGCGTTGCGCCAGCCCGCACCGCTGTGGCAGCGGATCTCGTTCCCGCTGCGCGACTTCGCCAACCGCCAGAGCTACTTCGATTTCGGCACCTACCAACAGGAACTGCGCCAAGCCGAGTTGTGCCCGGCG
This sequence comes from uncultured Binatia bacterium (SeqCode), assembly GCA_964455095.1. GTDB lineage: Bacteria > Desulfobacterota > Binatia > HRBIN30 > CADEER01 > CAYVUV01. The sequence goes on along the minus strand of CAYVUV010000360.1, from coordinate 15,129 downwards.
GGTGTCGACACGCGCAAGCTGCCGGCCGACTGCCACGAGTCGGCGCAGACGCCGCAGGAGCTGTTCGAGAAACTGTCGCAGTGGGGCTACGAGAACATGGTCATCCCGCACGGCACGACGTGGGGGTTCTACACGCCAGCCGGCTCGACGTTCGACAAGCAGCTCGTCGCCGCCCAGGAGCCGCAGAAGCAGGCGCTCTTCGAGATCTACTCCGGACACGGCAACTCGGAGGAGTACCGCGATTGGCGCGCGATCGAGTACGCGCCCAACGGCGATGTCGTCTGCCCCGCGCCGACGAAGGAATACGTGCCGTGCTGCTGGCAGGCCGGCGAGATCATCCGCGAGCGCTGCGGCGATACGCCGGCGGACGAGTGCGAGAAACGCGTCGCCGCGGCGCGCCACAATTACCTCGTCGCCGACGTGGCCGGCCGCATGACCGTGCCCGGCGCCAAGCCCGAGGACTGGAAAGACTGCGGCCAGTGCCGCGACTGCTTCAATCCGTCGTTCAGCTTTCGCCCGACGACGTCGGCGCAATACGCCCTGGCGATCACCAACTTCGACGATCCTGCCAATCCACGCCGCTTCCGCTTCGGCTTCATCGGATCGAGCGACAACCACAGCGCCCGCCCGGGAACCGGGTACAAAGAGTACGCCCGGCGCATGATGACCGAGACGGCCGGGGCGCGCGATGAAAACTGGCGCCAGGTGGTGCTGGGCGCCGAACAGCCGGTGCAACCGCAGTCGAAGGAGTTCGACTTCAAGACCAGCGGCATGCAGGCATTCCAGGTCCTCGACTTCGAACGCCAGGCGTCGTTCTTCATGACCGGCGGCCTGGTCGCCGTGCACGCCGCGGGCCGCGATCGCGACGCGATCTGGTCCGGACTCAAACAGCGCGAGGTGTACGGCACCAGCGGCGAGCGCATCCTGCTGTGGTTCGACCTGCTCAATGGCCCGCAGGGCGAAGCCCCGATGGGTTCCGAGGTCGCGCTAAGCGCGGCGCCGACGTTCCGCGTGCGCGCCGCCGGCAGCTTCAAGCAGAAGCCCGGCTGCCCGGAATCATCGGTCAACGGGCTCAGCCCGGCGCGCCTCGAGCGCCTCTGCCGCGGCGAATGTTACAACCCGTCCGACGAACGCCATCGCATCACGCGCATCGAAGTGGTGCGCATCCGCCCGCAACAGCAGAAAGGCGAGCCGGTCGGCCCGCTCATCGAAGACCCGTGGCGCCGCTTCGACTGTCCGGCCAACCCGGACGGGTGCACCGTCGAGTTCAGCGATCCCGACTTCACGGTCGTCAGCCGCGAGGCGATCTACTACGTCCGCGCCATCCAGGAGCCGACCCCCGCCGTCAATGCCGGCGGCGTGCGCTGCGAGTACAACGCCGCCGGCGACTGCGTGAAGGTCAACATCTGCTATGGCGACTACCGCACGCCGTACAACGACGACTGCCTGAGCCCGAACGAAGAGCGCGCGTGGTCGTCGCCGATCTACGTCACGCCGCCTCGCAGCGCAGGATGAGGACGATCAGCGGGCGTGTCGGGCTGCGGCTCGCGGTGCTCGCGCTCGCGCTCTCGAGCGGCTGCGGCGGCGGTGATGACGACGGAGGCAGTCCCGGCGCGCTGCGCCTGTCGTTGATGCACAGCAACGACGGGCGGTCGCAGGTGATCAACGCCGGCGGCGCGCTGGGCGACTTCGGCGGCGCGGCCCGGTTCGCGACACTGATCGATCGCTTGCGCGCGGGTGAGGTCGCGGCGGGGCGCTCCGTGCTGACCCTGTCCGCCGGCGACAACTTCCTCGCCGGCGCGGATTTCAACGCCAGCCTGCAGGACGGCGTCTTCTACGATGCCGTTGCGGCGCGAGCGATCCGCTACGACGCCATCGGGCTCGGCAACAGCGACTTCGATTTTGGTCCTGACCTGCTGGCGGACTTCATCGCCGCGAGCTCCGCATCCGTCCCGCACCTGGCGGCGAACCTCGACGTCTCGGCCGAGCCATCCTTGGCACGGTTGGCGGAGAAGGGGCGCATCGCGCGCAGCACCGTGCGGACCAGGCAGGGGGTCCGCATCGGCATCGTCGGCGCCATTACGCCGGCGTTGCGTTCGCTCAGCAGTCCGCGCGATGTCGTCGCCGGTGCGGACGTTGCCGCCGCGGTGCAGGGCGAGATCGACCGGCTGACTGCCGAGGGTGTGTCGATCGTCATCCTGGTCAGCCATCAGCAAGGCATCGAGGAGGAGCGTGCGCTGGTGCACGCGCTGCGCGGAGTCGATGTCGCCGTGACCGGCGGGGGCGGCGAAGTCCTCGCCAATGCGGGCGACGTGCTGCTGCCCGGCGACGACGAGGTGATCGAGGGGCCGTACCCGGTGATCGGCGCGGACGCCGATGGGCGCAGCGTTCCGATCGTGACCACGAGCGGCGGCTACCGCTACGTCGGCCGCTTGCTGGTCGACTTCGACGAAGGCGGCGAGGTCACCGCCATTGGGGCAGACAGCGGCCCGATTCGCGTCGCCGGCGGCACCGCGCCCGATGCGGTTGCGCCTGACCCTGCGGTGCAGCGCCAGGTCGTCGAGCCGGTGCAGCGATCGATCGACGCCCTGGCGAGCCGCGTCGTCGCCACCTCCGAAGTCGCACTCGACGGGCGGACCGCGTCCGTGCGCGGCAAGGAGACAAATCTCGGCGACCTCGTGGCCGATGCGCTGCTGTGGCAGGCGCAGCTTCTGGCCGGCCCGTTCGGCGCGCCGGTCCCGGTGGTGGCACTGCAGAACGGAGGCGGCATTCGCACCGATGCCGTGGTGCCGCCCGGCGACTTCACCGAGCTCGACACGTTCGACGCTCTCCCGTTCGCGAGCTTCTTGGCGATCGTCCACGACGTGGAGCCAGCGCAGCTTGCGCAGATCCTCGAGAATGCCGTTTCGCAGATCGAGGCGCGCAGCGGGCGCTTCGCGCAGGTCGCGGGCCTGCACTTCTCCTACGATCCCGAGGGCACCGCCCAGGTGCTCGACGCCGACCTCAATGTCGTGACGCAGGGATCGCGCCTGCGCGACGTCACGTTGGATGACGGCACGGCGATCGTCATCGACGGTGAGCCCGTTGCCGGCGCGCCGACGATTGCGGTGGCGACGCTGACCTTTCTGGCCAACGGCGGCGACCAGTACGCCTTCGGCGCCGCGCCGACCACGCATCTCGGCTTCTCCTACCAGCAAGCGCTGCGCAACTATCTCACCAATGCCCTCGAGGGGCGGATTCCGGCCGCCCTCTACCCGGAGCAGGCGTCGGGACGTATCCAGGTCGTGACCGGCACGAGCAATCTCGCGAAGTAGCAGCGCGAGATCAGTTCAACAGCCGGTGTACAAGCGCGAGCAGTACGCCGATCAGGCCGCCGACCACGGCGCCGTTGAGGCGGATGAACTGCAGGTCGGCGCCGACGCGGTCTTCGATCTGGGCCACCAGTGCGGCGGTGTCGAGCGCCTCGAGGTTTTCGCGCACCGTCAGGCCGATCTGGTGGTGGTGGCGGCGCAGCAGGTCGTCGGCGGTCGCCCGCACCCACTGGTCGAACGCCGCGCGGCGCGCCGGCTCGGCGAGCAGATCGAGCACGCCGCTGCGCAGTTGGCGATCGATCAGCCCGGCGAGGTACCCGTCGGGTTGCCCCAGATCCTCTTCGAGCTGGCGGCGCAGACGGGCGAGCAGATCGCGCACCAGCGGGCCAGCCTCGAGGCTCTCGAGCAGCACGGCGCGCAGGCGCTCGGCGTGGGCGAGCATTTCGGGCTCGCCGGCGGCCAGCCGCGCGGCGGCGCGGCCGGCGGCGCCGAGAACAAGTAAGCGCACCGGATGGTCGGGATCCTGCGCCGCCTTGGCGAGCTCGATCGACGCGTAGTCGCACACTGCCTCGACCAGTTTGCGCTGCACCACTTTGCGGCGCAGGAACAGCGGCACCAGCAACTTGCCGTCCTCGCGCAGCGCGCGCGCCGTGCGGTCGAGCCAGCGCTGCAGCTCCTTCGCCGTGCGCGGCTGCCGGGCGAGCTTGACCAGCGAGCGCGCCAGCGTCTCGAACGCTGCCCCGGCACCGTCGCTCGCCACCGCGCGCTGCAGCCAACGCCCCAGCTCGGCATCGATCGGCAGGTCGCGCAGCTGGCGGTGCAGCGTGCGCTCGACGAACTCCGCCACCTCCGCTTCGTCGAGCAGTCGTGCGACGCTGCGCAACATGTCGCGCAACGGCCCGCCCAAGCGCGCCACGTGCTCCGGATCGCGCAGCCAGTCGATCACCAGCCCACTCGGCGCGAAGCGCGCCAGCCGCGCGCCGATGACCTCGGGCGAGAGCCACTCGTCTTCGATCATCGAGACGATGCCCTCGGTGATCTTCGCCCGGCGTGCCGGGATGATCGCCGTGTGCGGGATCGGCAACCCGAGCGGGTGGCGAAACAGGGCGGTGACCGCAAACCAGTCGGCGAGGGCGCCGACCGTCGCGGCTTCGAAGCCGGCGGCGACGATGTCCAACCACGGCAGCGAGTCCGCCACACCGGTCAGGATCGCCACCCGACATGCCACCGCCCCGCCCACCGCCGCCAGCAGTGACCAGAGCCCGACGTTGTTGCGACGCGGCTCGGTGGCCGCGCGTTTCTCGGTGCCCGTCGTCACGCCCTGCACGTAGCAGGCGGCGGATGGATCGTGAATGGGTGCGAGGAGGGCTTTGCGGTGCGCTTCGCGGTTATCGCAATACCCCCCATCCAAACCTTCCCCCGCAAGGGGGGAAGGCTTCGGGAATCCCGCCTCCCCCTTCGGGGGAGGATTTCCGCCTCCGGCCTCCTCCCCCTCGACGGGGGAGGATTGAGGTGGGGGTGATTTGATGCTGCTTCAACTGCCCTTTATCTTCGCACCTGTGGGCGAAGTCTCATCGCGACTGCGTCGTTCAACTTTCCTCCCCACCCACCAGCTGCTGCTTCGTGCGTTCGATCTGGTAGCGCAGCCAGCCGGTTTCCCAGAAGTTCACACCGCCGCGCGCGGCGAGCAGGTGCTCGTGGGCGGCGAGGTAGGCTTCGAGACCGGGGCGCGAAGCGGGATCGGCGGCGAGGGCCATCTCGCAGAGGTGAATGGCGGCGACGGCGTCGCCCGCGGCGAGGCGTTGGCGGGCGCGCTCGGCGACCACTGCCGGACCGCCGGCAAGCTCGACGATGTCCGGATACACCGCGTTGGGCAACGTCGGGTACAGCTCGGTGGTCGAGCGCTGGTGGAACCAACCGGCATAGCCTTCCCAGATGGCGCGCACGCCCCAGGCGACGCAGCCGTAGCCCTGGCCGATATCGAGATCGGGCGGCAGCTGGATCTCGCGCATGAGGGTGAAGACGTCCTTGCCCTCGTTCATGCCCTTCACCGTCTCGTCGTGGACGTAGCCGACGGCATCGCGCACGCGCGTCAGCTCGGCGCGCACGAGCTCGGCACCGCGGATCGGGGCGAAGTGGCCGGTCAGCAGCAGCTCGGGATCGAGTGCCAGCACGCGGTTGACGGAGTCGATGAACGGCAGCGCGAAGCGGTAGCGGTCGCCGCGCAGGGTGACGAGGTTGGGAAAGTGGCCGAACAGGGCGCTGAAGACGTTGCCGACGAAGGCGACGCGGCGGTCGGGCAACCAGACGCAGAGCGAGTCGATCGTCTCGCCGCCGGGTGTCGAGATGAGCGCGAAGCGCACGCCGCCGAGCTCGAACTCATAGCGGTCGGCGAAGGTGATGGTCGGCTGCGGCCGCGCCTGCACGCGCAGATTCTTTTCCGCCTTGCCGACCGCGGTGGGAAAGAACGGCGCGCTGTGGGCGACGCGGAACGGATGGATGCGGGCGTCGTCGTCCTGGCAGCTGCGGTTGTTCGCCTGCGCGACGATCTCCGTGCCGGGTTCACGAAAGATTTCGACGCCGCCGACGTGATCGACGTGCGCCTGCGTGAGCAGGATGTAGCGAACCGGTCCGGCGTCGACGGCGTCGAACAGGCGCTTGTGCAGCGGGGCCTCGAACCCCATCCCGGTGTTGATCACCACCCGGCCGGCGGGCGTGACGACGAGATAGGAATTCGAGAGCCCCTCGGAGAGCCAGATACCGTCGGCAACGCGTGTCGCCTCGGTCTGGCTCGCCGGCCGAATGTCGAAGCCCCCCGGCCGGCTGCGGTAGAGCGGTGTGCTCACCGGCGCGGCTTCAGCCCGCCTGTGCGCTCGGCCGCGCGGCGACGCGCGCGAACCATGCGCCGAGGTTCTTCAAGTTCGGATCCATCGGCTGGCCGACGGTGGCGCCGAAGTCGAGCGCGCAAAACAGAATGATGTCGGCCAGCGTGAAGCGGTCGCCGCAGAGGAATTGATTGTCCCCGATCAGCCCGTCGATCCACTCGAGCCGCTTGCGCACCAACGCCTTCAACCCGTCGGCGGCCTCGGGGATCGTCGGGATGCGTTCCTTGAACAAGGGCAGTCCCTCGGCATAGCGAAAGGCGTTGAACAGATGCTCGGTGATGTTGAGCTCGACGCGGCGCTGCCACATGCGTGTCTCGGCGCGCTCTTCGGGCGTACTGCCGATCAGAGGCGGGCGCGGCGATTTCTCCTCGATGTACTCGCAGATCACCACCGTCTCGCCGAGCACGCGCCCGTCCTTCAACTCCAACGCCGGCAGCTGCCCGGCCGGGTTCTTCTCCAGGTACGTCCCGCGCCGGTTCTCGCCGCCCATCAGGTCGACCTGCACCGTGGGAATCTCCAGCCCCTTCTCGAGCAAGAACATGCGCACGATGCGCGGGTTCGGTCCTATTGAGGTGTACAGCTTCATGCGTCCTCCAATCGTTTCGCGACCCCGCAGGACGCGGGTGCGACCGGCCTTGATGGTAGCCGATGTAGCCAGCGGCGGGAAACGCGCCGAGATGTCCGACTTCCCCCTTTGGCAAAGGGGGAGTGAGGGGGATTGTTCCGTTTGGCCCTACCGGAGTCGGGGTCGGAATCGCTATCGGAATCGAAGGGCAACGATCCGTGACATTGATCGATCCCGATGCCGATACCGACCCCGACCCCGAGGAAGAAGGCGCGAGTCGGAGCCCAGGGGCAGCCACCCCTGACCCCCCTTTGCCAAAGGGGGGAATCCGGACTCCGGAACAAATGGACAATCTCCACGGGAGCAGCGAGCGGAAATCGACAACGCCGCGGGCGCGCGTTATGGAAGACGCCCCCGGCATGAAAACGCTACTCGTGGCCAACCGCGGCGAGATCGCCGTGCGCATCGCGCACGCCGCGGCCGAGCTCGGCATCCGCACCGTGGCGGTGTTTTCGGCCGACGACGCGCGCGCCCTGCACGTGCGCCGCGCCGACGAAGCCTGGCCCCTGCGCGGCGTCGGCGCCGCGGCCTACCTCGACATCGAGCAGATCCTGGCCGTCGCGGCGGCGCGCGGGTGCGACGCGCTCCACCCCGGGTACGGCTTGCTGAGCGAGAACGCCGACCTCGCCTGGCGCGCCGCCGCGGCTGGCATCGTATTCGTCGGTCCTGCCGCCGACACGCTCGAAGTCTTCGGCGACAAGACGCGCGCCCGCGCCCTGGCCGAGCGCTGTGGGGTACCGGTGCTGAAGGGGACGCCGGGACCGGTCACCGCGGTGGAAGCGGAGCGCTTCCTGGCCTCGCTCGGCGCGGGGGGTGCGATGATGCTCAAGGCGGTGGCCGGCGGCGGCGGGCGCGGCATGCGGGTCGTGCAGCGCGCCGACGAGGTCGCCGCGGCGCACGCGCGCTGCGGGTCGGAGGCGCTACACGCGTTCGGCAATGCCGACGTGTACGCCGAACAACTCATGCCGCGTGCCCGGCACATCGAGGTGCAGATCATCGGCGACGGCAGCGGCTGCGTCAGCCATCTCTTCGAGCGCGAGTGCAGCATCCAGCGCCGACAACAGAAGCTGGTCGAGGTCGCGCCCTGCCCCACCCTGTCGCCCGCGCTGCGCGCCCGCCTGACGGCCGATGCGGTGCGGATGGCCGAGGCGGTGCACTACCACAACGCCGGCACGTTCGAGTTTCTCGTCAGCGCCGACGAGGCGGGCGACTCCGCGCCGTACGCGTTCATCGAAGCCAACCCGCGCCTGCAGGTCGAGCACACCGTGACGGAGGAAGTGCTCGACATCGATCTCGTGCGCATCCAACTCGAGCTCGCCGCCGGCCGCTCGCTGGCGGAGTTGGGGCTCGAGCAGGCCGCCGTGCCGGCGCCGCGCGGGTTCGCCGTGCAGGTGCGCCTCAACACCGAGACCATGCAGGCCGACGGCAGCGCGCGGCCGAGCGGGGGCACGCTCACCGCCTTCGAGGTACCGTCGGGCCACGGTGTGCGGACGGATACCTGCGGCTACGTCGGCTACGAGACGAATCCCCACTTCGACTCGCTGCTCGCCAAGGTGATCGGGCACTCGTCGTCCCCCCGATTCGGCGACGCCGTGGCCCGTACGGCGCGGGCGTTGGACGAGCTGCGCATCGAAGGCGTGCAGACCAACCTCGCGTTCCTGAAGCGACTGCTCGCGCACCCGGAGTTCGCAGCGAACCGCACCCACACCGGCTTCGTCGACGAGCACATCGCGGCCCTCACGGCACCAGCTCCCGCCGATCCGCTCGCGGTCCTCGCCTATGGCAAGAGTGAGAAGGTGACGGCACCGCTGCCGGTCGATGACCTGCCGGCAACGGACGGCAGCGCCGTGGTGCGCGCGCCGATGCAGGGCACCATCGTGAGCCTCGAGGTCGGCGAAGGCGACACGGTGCACCGTGGGCAGCCGCTGTTGGTCATGAACGCGATGAAGATGGAGCACGTCGTCGAGGCGCCCGCCGGCGGCGTGGTGCGGCGTCTGGCCGTGACACAGGGCGACACCGTGGCGGCGGGGCAGGTGCTCGTCGACCTCGAGCTGCGCGAAGGCATGGCGGCGGAGGCGGGTGAGACGGCGCCGGTGGATCTCGATCATGTGCGCGCCGACCTCGCCGAGGTGCACCGCCGTCAGGCGCTGACGCGCGACGCCGCGCGGGCCGATGCCGTGGCGCGGCGCCGCAAGACCGGGCAGCGCACGGCGCGCGAGAACATCGAAGACCTCTGCGATCCGGGTACGTTCGTCGAGTACGGCGGGCTGGCGATCGCCGCGCAGCGGCAGCGGCGCGCGGTGGAGGACCTGATCGAGCGCACGCCCGCCGACGGCCTGGTCGCCGGCATCGGCCGCGTCAACGGCGACCTGTTCGACGAAGCGCGGGCGCAGTGCGCCGTGCTGTCGTACGACTACACGGTTCTGGCGGGCACGCAGGGGTTTCAGAATCACCGCAAGAAGGACCGCCTGTTCGAGCTGGCGGAGCGTCTGCGCGTGCCGGTGGTGTTCTTCACCGAGGGCGGCGGCGGCCGGCCGGGCGACACCGACGCGCCCGGTGTCGCGTCGCTCGACTGCATGGCGTTTCGCCTCTTCGGGCAGCTCAGCGGCCTGGTGCCGCTAATCGGTATCAACTCCGGCCGCTGCTTCGCCGGCAACGCGGCGCTGCTCGGGTGCTGCGATGTCGTCATTGCCACCGCCAACTCCAACATCGGCATGGGCGGTCCGGCGATGATCGAAGGCGGCGGCCTCGGCGTGTTTCGGCCGGAAGACGTCGGTCCGATGCGCGTGCAGGTGCCCAACGGCGTCGTCGACATCGCGGTGGCCGACGAGGCCGAGGCGGTGCGCGTCGCCAAGCAGTACTTGTCGTACTTCCAGGGATCGGTCGCCGCGTGGGAGTGCGCCGACCCACGTCGGTTGCGCGGCAGCATCCCGGAGAACCGGCTGCGGGTGTACGACGTGCGCTCGGTCATCGAGACGCTGGCCGACCGCGACTCCGTGCTCGAGCTGCGCCGGCACTACGGCGCCGGCATGGTCACCGCGCTGGTGCGCATCGAAGGCCGGCCGCTCGGCATCGTGGCCAACAACCCGCTGCACATGGCCGGGGCAATCGACAGCGCCGCGGCCGACAAGGCCGCGCGTTTCATGCAGCTGTGCGACGCATTCGATCTGCCGCTGCTCTTCCTGTGCGACACCCCTGGCATCATGGTCGGACCCGAGGTCGAAGAGACGGCGCTGGTGCGCCACTGCTGCCGCATGTTCGTCGTCGGCGCCAGCGTCACCGTTCCCGTCATGACCATCGTGCTGCGCAAGTCGTACGGGCTCGGCGCCCAGGCGATGGCCGGCGGCAGCCACAAGGCGCCGCTCTTCACGGTCGCGTGGCCGACCGGGGAGTTTGGCGGCATGGGTCTCGAAGGCGCCGTGAAGCTCGGCTTCCGCAAAGAGCTGGAGGCGGTCGCCGACCCGGCGGCGCGCAAGCAGCTCTTCGACGCCATGGTGGCGCGCGCCTACGAACGCGGCAGCGCGCTCAACACTGCAACGCACTTCGAGATCGACGACGTCATCGACCCCGCCGACTCGCGCCACCGCGTCGTCTCCGCCTTGCGCGCCGCGCCCGTGCCTGCGCCGCGCACGCACAAGAAGCGCCCGTGTATCGACACGTGGTGAACAAGCATTAACCGGTTCTTGTGTTCGCTCCCCCTCCTTGCCAAGGAGGGGGTTGGGGGGAGGTAGAATTTCGCTAACGCGACCTCCCCTGGCCCCTCCTTGGAAAGGAGGGGGACCGGAACGAGGGAAACATGGAACCGAGCGTGCATTCGCCCGTCGATACCGTAGAGCTCTCGCCCATCGACACGCTACTCATTTGGGCGCCGCATCTGGCCGCGCTGACGCTGCCGCTCATCGCGTTGGCGTTTGCTGCAACCGGACCGCACGCCTGGTCAACGGCGCTGCTCTTCTTCGCCATCCCCGGCCTCGTTCTGCAGCTCGCCGATCGCTACAGCGGCACGCAACGGCACGAGCCCCACCCGGCGTTGCCGGCGTGGCCGTTCGACGCGCTGCTCCTGGTCCTCGTGGTCATCCAGTTCGTCAACATCGCGCTCCTCGTCCGCCTGTTCTCGGTGCAGAGCTTCTGGTCGATGGACACGCTCGCCGCGGTGCTGCTGGTCGGCGCCAGCTCGGGCTATTCGGGCATCGTCGTCGCCCACGAGCTGATCCATCGACCGAGCCGGCGCCTGCAACTGCTCGGGCGCGCGCTGCTGTGCACGGCGATGTACGAGCACTTCTACACCGAGCACATCCGCGGCCATCACCTGCGCGTCGCCACACCAGAGGATCCGGCCACTGCGCGCTTCGGCGAATCGTTCGCCCGTTTCTATTTCCGCACCGTGCCGGCACAGTTCCGCAGCGCCTGGCGCCTCGAGGCCAAACGACTCGGCGACGAGCAGATGTCGATCTTCGACGCGCGCCAGCTGCACAGCCGCGTCGTGCACGGGCTGATCGCCGAGTGGGGGCTGGCGTTCGCGATCCTGGTGTTCTGCGGTCCGACGGCGTTCTTCGTCTTCCTGCTTCAGGCGTTGTTCGCCTCGCGGGCGCTGGAAGTAGTCAACTACTTCGAGCACTGGGGGTTGCAGCGCAGCGCCAAGTCGGTGCGCCCCATCGACTCCTGGGACACCCACTCGCGTTTCACCTACTACGCGCTCACCGGTCTCACCCGCCACGCCGACCACCACGCGCACGCCTCGCGTCCCTATCAGCAACTGCGCGTGCACGCCGACGCGCCCGTCCTGCCGCGCGGCTACATCGCCCTCTTCCCGCTCGTCCTGGTGCGCAACGCCGAGTTTCGGCGACTGATGACGAAAGAGCTCGAACGCCGCCGCCTCGGACCGTTCGCAGAGCAGTCGGCGGCGTAGAGCGGCGAGCCCCCTTCGCGGTTTCGCGCCTTCGCGTGAGGCGCTCTTTTTATCTCTCACGCGAAGCCGCGAAGGCGCGAAGTGAGGATGCCAGTTTGTCGGCGCGGTGCCGTGCTTGGTAAGAGCATCGATAGGGGGGAACGAGTAATGCGAGGCAGGCTGAATCGCGGGATGGGCCTTTGCTTGCTTGTCGTGCTGCTGGCTGTGTCCGGTTGCGGCGGCGGCGACGACGACGGCGCCGGGGCACCGACCGACACGCCGACCACCGCGGCGACCCCGACGGCGACCCCGACGCGCACGGCCACCGCGACCAATCCCGCCACGGCAACCTCGACACGTACGCCGACTGAAACCGCTGCGCCGACAGCAACAGAGACGGCGACGGCCACCGTCACGCCGACCGCGACGCCCACCCCCACCGCAACGGCGACCGCGACGCCACGCGACCTCGAGGTCCTGCTCTTCACCCGCACCACCGGCTTTCGCCACCCGTCGATCGCCGATGCGGTGCGCGTCTTGACCTCCCTGCCGCCGGAAGAGGGCATGGTCGTCACGCATACCGAGGACCCGACCGTCTTCGCCGATGAGCAGCTGGCGCGCTTCGATGTCATCGTCTTCGGCAGCACCACCGGCGACATCCTCGACGAGGCGCAGCAGGGGGCGATGGAGCGCTTCATCCAGGGCGGCGGCGGTTGGGTTGGGGTCCATTCCGCCGCCGACACGGAGTACCAGTGGCCGTGGTACGGCCGGCTGGTCGGCGCCTATTTCGTCAGCCACCCGATCTTGCCGGTCGAGGTCACGGTCACGGCCGAGGATCGCTCGCATACCTCGACGGCGCATTTCGAGCCCGAGTTCAGCTTCACCGACGAGTGGTACAACTTCGACCGCAACCCGCGCTTCGACAACAACATCCTGCTCACCGTCGACGAGGCCGGTTTCATCTACCCCAACTTCCCGCCCAGCCCGTCGATGGGCGACGACCACCCGGTGGCCTGGTACAAGGAGTTCGACGGCGGGCGCTCGTTCTACACCAACCTCGGGCACCGGCCCGAGACCTGGGCTGATCCGCGCTTCCTCACGCATCTGCTCGAGGGTATTCGCTGGGCGGCGGGCACGCCCACCTACAACCGCCTCGTGCTCTCGACCAAGGCGAGCAACCCGATGGCCCTCGCGGTGGCGCCGGACGGCCGCGTCTTCTACATCGAGCGCACCGGCGAAGTGCGCGTGTGGCAGCCCGACAGCGGGCGCGTCATCGACGCGGCCGTGTTCGATGTCGACACGAGCTTCGAGAACGGCCTGCTCGGCATCGCGCTCGATCCCGACTTCGCGCAGAACCACTTCGCCTACCTCTACCGCTCCGAGCCGGTGTCGGACCCACCGCCGGTGAGTGGTCCGCCGGGCGAGAACGTGCTCTCGCGCTTCACCGTGCGGCCCGACAGCACGCTCGACCTTCCGACGCGCGTCGATCTGCTGCGCGTGCTGAGCGAGCGACAGTGCTGTCACGAGGGCGGCGGCATGGCCTTCGGCCCCGACGGCACGCTGTTCCTCTCGACCGGCGACAACACCAACCCCTTCCAGTCGATGGGCACGGCGCCGCTCGACGAGCAGCGTGGGCACGACACCTTCAACTCACAGCGCACCGCCGCCAACCCGTTCGACCTGCGCGGCAAGGTCTTGCGCATCAACCCCGACGGCAGCATTCCACCCGGCAACATGTTTCCGCCCGGCGGCGAACAAGGGCGGCCGGAGATCTTCGTCATGGGGTGTCGCAACCCGTTCCGCATCGCCGTCGATGCGGCTTCCGGGCGCCTGTTCTGGGGCGAGGTCGGGCCCGACGCGTTCACCGATACGCCGCGCGGTCCGCGCGGGTACGACGAGATCAACTTCGCCGACCAGCCCGGCAACTACGGCTGGCCGTACTGCATCGCCAACAACATTCCGTACGCCGATTTCGACTTCGCCACCGGCACGGTCGGCCCGCTGTTCGATTGCTCGCCGATGGTGCCCGCCCTGCTCGCCTACGACTACACCACCGTCTCGCAACTGGCGCTCGGCAACGCGCTCAACCCCGAGAACAACCCGTCGCTGCCCGGCCTGCCCTTCAGCGGCCGCCTGGCCATTGCCGGCACCGTCTATCACGCCCCGCCCGGGCCGGCGCCGTTTGCCCTGCCGGCGCCGTTTACCGACGTGCTGCTGATGACCGACTGGACCCGCGACGTGATCGCCGCCGTCGAGCTCGACGAGAACGACGCGCTGCGCCGCGTCGTGCGTTTCCTGCCCTCCGAACGCTTTCTGCGCCCGATCGACCTCGAGCCGGGGCCCGACGGCGCGCTGTACGTGCTCGAGTTCGGCAGCGGCTACTTCGGCGACAACCTCGACGCCAAGCTCAGCCGCGTCGAGTACTCCGCCAACGGAGTGCTCACCCCGGCGGCAGTCGTGCAGGCGGCCCCGTCGGCTGGCAGCGCGCCGCTCACCGTGCGTTTCACGGCGGAGGGCTCGCGCGCCATCGGGCGCGACCCCGGCATCGCGGCGTACGAGTGGGATGTCGACGGCGACGGCATCGTCGACGGCAGCGGGCCGACCATCGAGCACACGTACGAGTCCAACGGTGTCTACCCGGCCGCGCTGGTCGTCGTCGGGCGCTCCGGGCGGCGCAGCTTTCCCGCCGTCGCCGAGATCATCGTCGGCAACACGCCGCCCGAGGTGACGATCGTCGCCCCGGCGGACGGCGTGGTGGTGACCGAGGGCAGCACGGTCATGCTGCGCGGGCTGGCGACCGACATGCAGGACGGCAAGGCCAAATGCGCCGACCTGGTCTGGGATGTCCGCCTCGGCCACAACGCCCACGCGCATCCGTTCAACGTGCTGCACGGCTGCGACGTCAGCTTCACCGCCGGCCTGCTCGGCCACGAGAGCGGCACGCTCTTCTACGCCGTCGAGCTGCGCTACACCGACGCCGGCGGCCCCAGCGGCGAGCCGCCGCTCACCGGCCGGCAGGGAATTCGGATCAACGTGCAGCCGGCGCCGTAAGAACGCTCACGCGAAGGCGCGAAGACGCGAAGTCTGAAATGCCGACTTCTTGGGTCGCGAGGTTCTACCCAGGCTGAGCGCAGAGGCACGACCACTGCGGCCGCGGATCACCCGCTGCCCCTTCGCGGCTTCGTGCCTTCGCGTGAGACTCTTTTTTCTGGCTCACGCGAAGCCGCGAAGGCGCGAAGGCTGAAAAGCGTATACTACAGCCCCATCATCTCGGTCACGCCGTGGTCGCGGCCGGCGGTGTAGCCGCCGTCGACGGCGATGGCCTGGCCGGAGACGAACGAGGCGTCGCGCGACAAGAGGAAGCACGCCACCGAAGCGATCTCCTCGGGTCGTCCGAGGCGGCGCAGCTTGTGCTCGTGA
>CAYVUV010000359.1:0-14282 GCA_964455095.1 uncultured Binatia bacterium (SeqCode) | reverse complement strand
CCCCGGCGTCACCTCGGCGCCCAAAACGCGGCGCAACGGGCGCGTGCCCTTCCGCGGCGGCGCGCGACTGGCAGGCCCCGTCCTCGCCCACGGCGGCTTTCGCGTGTTGGAGAACAGCTTTCGCGCCTGCAACTCCGATCCGCTCGCCGTCTCGCGGTACTTTCGCAACGGCATTCCCGACGAGGCGACGGACCTCGTCGACCAGTTCGCCGGCTGGATCCGCGACGGCTCCATGCGCAACCGGGCCGGCTCGGTGGTGTACTCGGACCGTCTTGCCGACGTGCGCCTGCCGCTGCTCGTCATCGCCGCGGCGCGCGACCTGCAACGCCCGCCCGAGGCGGTGCGCGCGGCCTTCGACGCCTTCGGCAGCCGCGACAAGACGTTTCTGCGCGCCGGCATCGCCGACGGCTTCAGCGTCGACTTCGGGCATGACGATCTGCTCGCCGGCCTCGCCGCACCCGCCGAGGTCTTCCCGCGTATCGCCGCCTGGCTCGCCGAGCGCGACGCATGACAGATGTCCTGGTGATCGGCGCGGGCATGGCCGGCGTCACCGCGGCGCGCGAGCTGGTGCGGTCGGGCGTGTCGGTAACGATCGTCGAAGGCCGCGATCGCGTCGGCGGCCGCGTGTTTTCGGTGCGCGACTTCTGCGCCGAGCCGGTCGAGGGCGGGGCGGAGTTCGTCCACGGCGTCGGCGCGGCCACCTGGCCAGACGTCCGCGCCGCGGGCCTCGCGGTGCGCCCGTGCCCGCTGATGCGCGACACGATGTTCAACCTCGGCGGCGGCACGCGCTGGCTGCCGTGGATTCTGCTCCATCCCGGCACGTGGCGGAGCTTCGACATCCTGTACGCCATCCGTCACGCGAAGCCTCCGGATGTCTCCGGGCGCGAGTTCATCGAGCGGCGCGGCTACCGCGGCCGGGCGCGCATTCTCGCCGAGATGACGCTCTCCGCGCACCTGCCGGGCAGCATCGACGAGATCGGCGTGCTCGGTCTGGTCGACGATGGGGTGGTGAAGCTCGAGACGGGCCTCAACCACCGCATCGCCGCCGGCTATGACAGTCTTCCCGCTTTCATCGCCCGCGATCTCGATATCCGTTTCGGCTTCGCCATCGACACGGTCACCTGGTCGGCCGACGGCGTGCGCTTGCGCGCCACCGACGGGCGCGAGCTGAGCGCCCGCGCTGCCATTTCGACGCTGCCCGTCGGCGTGCTCAAGTCGGGCGCCGTGCGCTTTACTCCCGAGCTGCCGGAGGGCAAGCGCACCGCGCTCGCCGCGCTCGAGATGGGGCCGGTGTTCAAGGTGTTGCTGCGCTTCACGGAGCGCTTCTGGCCACCGTGGCTGGCCAACCTGGGGTGCGGCACCGGACCCGTGACGCTCTACTGGCCGGTCTTCTACGGCGCGGAGGGAAAGCCGCCGGTGCTGATTGCCTATTGCACCGGCCCGCGCGCGGCGCGGCTCTCGCAGCTGAGCGCGGACGATGCGGCGTCGGTGGTAGTCGCCGACCTGGCCCGGCTCTTCCCCAAGGCAGATCCGCAACGACGGCTGGTCGACTACCGCGTGATCGACTGGGGTCGCGACCCGTTCGCGTGCGGCGGCTACACATTCCTGCGGCCGGGCGGAACCGGCGCGCGCCGCCGCCTCGCCGCCGCCGACACCGGCGCGCTTTTCTGGGCCGGCTCGGCCACCGAATCGACGCCGATCGCCGCGACGGTCGAAGCGGCACACCTGAGCGGCCGCCGCGCCGCCGCAGAGGCACGCGCCGTGATCAAATAGCGAGCTCGATCGCGCCACCCTGGAGCGCCGCGCTTCCGCGGGCCTCTTCAGTGCCCGCGCGCACGACGCTGCACCTCGTGTCAGTTGACGGCTTCGGAATCTCAAACGCGGGCAGGTTTGACATCCGGCAAACCTGCCCACTATCTGCGTAGGCATGGTCGCGCCGATCGAGCCGGATGAATTCCAACCGGGCGCATGGGCGGGCCTGCAGCCGCCTTCGAACGTGTGCGAGCCCGAAAAGACGCGCGGGTTGTCCCGCAAACCGCGGTGGTGCGGCGTGCGAAGCCCCGCTGACACTCTGGCCTACAGTTCGGTCCGACGTTAGCCAGCAAGCGATGCTTCGTATCGCGATCTGGACGAAGAGCCGATGGCGCCCCAAACTCTCGAGAAGACGATGAAATGCGCTTGGCCCCCGCTGCGAGATCGTCCGGCAATCCAAGCACCGGTGGCTTGTGTGGCCGATTTCACTGGGACGTCGAATTGGCGTTCGGCTTGTCGCGGCGCAATGAGTCGATGAGAGGTTGGTTGTCAGGTTGGGTACTCGCATTTTCTCTGTTGAGCTTCTGTGTTGGGTGCACTTGCCGTGACTACATGTATCTCTACCACTTCAAGGGCCAGCTCGTTGATGAGATGGGCAATCCTTCATCCGGTGCGCGTGTTCGATTGCAAATGCGAACCGAGCCGCCAAGCTTCCGGCGACCCGAGGCTGTCGGTGATTGGTGGTCCACGGCGTGGTTCGCTACCGCTCGGTCCGGTCAACTGTCGTATACATATGGCGGTGACAAGTGGGGCTCGTGTTGCGGGAGAAGGCCTCCCAACCCACCGGAAATTGCCAACGTGCTCGTTTCTAGCGAGGCAAATCCTGAGCAATTGGTTACCATCCCGTCAACTCAGATTCACCAATCTTGCGGCGATCTCGAATGCGAAGTGGACCTTGGTTCGGTTACGGTCACGAAACCCCGATGACGCGGCTTTGCCGAACAAACCGTTGCTGCGGACGCGCGAATTATGCGCGCCCCGCAGAACGCCAGCGTTCGGCGATGAGGCCCTTTTCGGCTGGTAAGTCATTGACTTAGTCGGCTGCCCCTCCGTATTCTGCAACGTGAGATTCGTTTGGGACGAATCGAAGAATGTTCGCAATCAGAAGGCGCACGGACTCTCGTTTGAGGAGGCAAGCACCCTCTTCACGGTCAGCGATGAATTCCTGGAGATTTTCGACCACGAGCGCATTCACATGACGAGGACCGGTTTATCGCGATCGGACCCATTTCACGGGGCGTCATCGTTGTCGCGTACACCGAGCGCGATGATGACGTGGTCCGAATTATCAGCGCACGATTTGCCACGGAACAAGAGGTTGCGCTTTACCATTCTCACGTGGGACGACGGTGAATATGGCCAAGATTCCTGAGCTTACCGAGCAAGACTTCGTAGGGGCAATCTCTGCACGCGTTCGCAAGCGACTCATGATGGGCCAGGTTGAGTCAGGCGACGATGTTGCCGCATTGCGCCGGTTTGTGGGTCTTTCCCAGTCCCAGTTTGCTCAGGCGATGGGCATCAGCGTCCATACGTTGCGGAACTGGGAACAGGGTCGCAGGAAGCCTGATGGCGCTGCGATCGGCCTGCTTCGGATTGCAGCACGGCATCCGCGCATCATCCGCGAGAATCTCAAATCTGCGGCCTGAGGCAGGTCGAACAAATCGGCTCGAGCGGACCGGCGCGAACTTGGCTGCGAGTCGCAAGCATTCTGCGCCGGCCGCGCAGCCTTGGCGTTCGGCCGCCTCCCACTCAGCTGGGAAGCTCCCGGTCGATTGCCTATCCTCAGGCCATGGCAACCAAGGTTGAGCGGCTTGCCGAGAAGGCAATGAAGTTGTCGGGGGAATCGCGGGCGCGGCGTGTGAAAACCGTGTCCGGCGACGAAGCTCGACGAAGGATCCGCAGCGCGATCACGCGATGAGGCATGAGTTCCACCCGGAAGCGCTCGTGGCGTACGAGGAGGCGGCTCGCTACTACGCTGAGCGACCCACGGGTGGCGGAACGGTTCGTCGCTGCAGTCGAGGATGCGATCGAGAGGATACTCGACTCGCCGACTCGGTGGCGAATCGTCGACGAGGACCTTCGCCGTTGGTCGAGTCCGGCCTCGTGCGTTCCGTGCTGGATCGAGCGGTCGCTTGGTGATCAGTTGGCCGAAGCCGTTTGCAATGACCAGGATCGCGTACGATGGCATAGCTGGAGAGTACGACCGCCGGTACGAGCTCGAGGACTATCCCGGCATTCGTGCGGCGATTCTCGCGGCGGTTGGCTCGGGCGGCGTTCGTCGCGTGCTCGAGGTCGGCTGCGGCACGGGAAGGTGGACGGCAGAGCTTGCCCGCGCCGGGTGCGACGTGTCTGGAATCGACCCGTCGGCGGAAATGCTGGCGCGCGCTTCCTCGCGAGTCGCCGCAGATCTTCGTCAGGGATCTGCCGAGGCACTGCCGTGGGCGGCTGACTGCTTCGACGCCGTCTTCTACATCAATTCTCTGCACCACATCTCCGCGCCGGAAGACGCGCTGCGCGAGGCATTTCGTGTGCTCCGACGCGGCGGAACGCTCCTGTCGGTCGGTCTGGACCCGCATGAGAAGCGCGGGCGTTGGTACGTGTACGAGTTCTTTCCCGAAACCGTCTCGCTGGATCTGGCGCGATTTCCTTCCGTCGATCGGCGACTCGGCTGGATGCACGCGGCGGGTTTCACGGATGTGTCGGTGCGAGTTACCGAGTGCCTGCAGTCCTCCGCTTCGCTCGCTGAAGCGCTACAGAGCGGGATCCTCCAGCAATCGTTCACTTCCCAGCTCACGGCCCTTTCCGCTGCCGAGTACGCGGCCGGGATGGACCGAATTCGCACCGCCGCCGCGGATGATGAGTCGCTTCGACTCCAGGTGGACCTCACTCTTTACGCGACGGTGGCGAGGAAGCCGCTCTGACCGCATGGGAATCGTCACAATCTCCATAAGGGGTTTCGATGCCAACTGCCCGCTCGATCTGGATCGCGTCGAAGCTTGCCGCGCTCGGCGTCTTGCTCGCCGTCGCGTTCATCGGTGCGGGCGAGATCGCGCTGCGGACCTTCTGGCCGATACCCATTGAGCCAGGCCTCGAGGCGTTCATTCAAAAGTCGCGGGCATTCTTGGAACCGCGATGCGAGTCCCCGAGCTCTCTCGTGCGTCCGCTCGTCGCGGTCGTCGGCGAATCGAGTGGCTACTTCCTGGGTCAAGCGTTGCGAGACGCAGCGCAACAGTCCGGGGCCTTCGGCGTGAGCAACTGCGCGGCCGTCGGCAGCGGCTTCGAGCACATGCGGCGCCAGTTTGCCCGCGCGCTCGAGGAGCGGCCCGACGCCATCGTGTTGGTGTTCGGCCACAACTACGCGTTCCGGTATCCAGCGGGTGCGTGGGATTTCTTTCTGCTCGACCTGCGTGCCCGCAGTCATCTGGCGCGAGCCTTCCTGGCGCGCAATGGCCCAGCGACGCCATACGCCGGTCCACGGCCGCCGGTCCTTGCACTCGATACGTTCCTCCGCGACGCAGCTCGCGTCGCGCGCGAGCGGAGCATCCGCCTGGTGGTCACGACCGTCACGCCCAACTTGCTCTTCCCGCCGGCCGGCGACTGCCCGCCCGCTGAAGACGTTCTGACGGCGAGGCTCCTGCGCGCACACGGCCGGGCGCGCGAAGCACGCGAACGACTCGCTGCCGCGCCCGGAGCGGCAAGTCTGGCCCGCGTCCAGTTCGAGCTGGGCGTCTGGGCCCTGGCCGACGGCGACTCTGCGGCGGCGCAGTCCGCTCTCTGGCGTGCGCTCGAGCTCGACGCCCAAACGACGCGGGCCACGCAGGATATCAACGACGTCATCCGCCACGTCGCAGGGGAGGAGGGTGCGATCCTCCACGACACCGCGCAGGAAAGGGCCAGCGCGCAACCGGACGGCATCACCGGATGGGAAACCGTGCGGGACAACTGCCACCTGTACGCCGATCTCTTCGCCGCCGACGCGGCAGAAATCCAGAGCGCGCTCGCGATCGAGCCGAACGCCGCGGCGGGTGCGCGTCCATCTCTCGCGGAACGAGCGGCCGGTGCGCGCTGGGGAATCTACTCGAACGGAGGCGACCAAGCCCCGGGATGCGGCCCGCGTCCTTTGCCCGGTTGCGGCGCGCCGCTCGCCTCGACCGTCGGGCTCTGGCGGTTCGTCGCGCGCGACGACGGCACCATGGCTCACTTCATCGACACGTGGCCCGAACGTGCCGCGCTGACGCGACTGTGCGCGATCGCCCACTGGTTCGCGGCCGCGGGCGAAGCGTACTGGCTGGCTGGGAATCGACTGCGCGCCCGCGAACTGAATGCACGGGCGCTGGAAACCGCCCCGGATCTGGCCGACGCGTGGATCTGGCGCGCCCTCTACGACATCGCCGAAGGTCGCGACGCCGAAGCCCGGGAGGCACTTGGACGCGGCGTCGAGCTCAACAGCCCGGAGGCTCGAGAGTACCTGCGGCTCTTGAATGGGTTGCACTGACGAGAATTTGAGCCTGCGTAGCTTCGGGAGGGCGACGCTCCTGCGGAGCCTTCTGCCACCTTGAGGCATGGCTCGGCAGGAGCCTCGCCCTCCCGTTCGGAGAAAATCGACAGTCCCCCCGACTGAAGGCCGATCAGTGCCCGCGCGCGTGGCGTTGCAGCTCGGCGCCGTCGCGCCAGACGCGGGCGATGCGTTGCGTCGCGGCGATGTCGGCAGTCGGGTCGCCTTCGACCAGCAGGAGGTCGGCTTGTTGCCCGGGCGCTACTTCGCCGAACTCGGCCTTTTCGCCGGCGAGAAAGCGCGCGTTGTCGTACGTCGCGGCGCGCAGCACCTCGCCCGGCGGCATGCCGGCTTCGACCAGCTTGGCCATCTCTTCGTGCAGGCTGACGCCGGGAAACTGCCCGGCGTTGACCGCATCGCTGCCGACCAGGATCGTCACGCCGGCGGCGCGCAGCTTGGCGACGTTGGTGCGGCGCGCGGCGTGCCCGTCGTGCAGCGGTTTGCTCATGGCGCTGAATTGCTCGCGCTCCTTATCGCTCGGGAACGCCGCCAGCGCGGCGAGAACGGCGGGCTTGGCGATGTCCTGCGTCAGCGGCACCCGCTGATCGGCGCGCAGTGTGCCGAGCTCCTCCACCGCGTCCCAGATGCCAACGGTGGCGACCACTGGCACTCGCGCCGCGGCGAGCTTCGCCACGGCCTCGTCGCTGATCACCTCGGTGTAGACGTCGTGCATGAGCGCGTCGACGCCCGCCCCGACGCTGTCGATGACGTCGCGCGATTGGCCGATGTGCGCGACGACTCGGACATGGCCTTCGTGCGCGCGCGCGACGATGGCGGCGATGACCTCGGTGGCGATGCGCGGTTCGCCGGGGATGAGATCGTCGGCCGCGATCTTGATCACGTCGGGGTCTTCGAAGAGGAGCTCGGTGACGGCCTGACGCGCGGCGTCGGGCGTCGCGACCTCGCGCGCGATGCGCGGCAGCACGTACCAGGCGATCCACGAGGGCAGGTTCTGGCGCATCAGCCCGACCGGATGGCCGTTCGGAGCGGTGAACATCGGTCCGGCCGCATACAGGCGCGGACTCAATACCTTGCCCGCGCGCAAGCGGCTGCGCAGCTCGAAGATCGCCGGCGTCAGCGCCCCTGCATCGAGCACCGTAGTGACGCCGGCGTAGAGAAACGCCCCGAGGTTCTCTTCCTGCGCTGGCAGCTCCGTGTGCCATGGCGGGCTGGCGCTGCCACCGGTATGGGTGTGCATGTCGACCAGGCCCGGCAGCAGCGTGCCGCCTTTGCCGTCGATCTCGAGCAGCCCGGAAGCGGCAACGCCCGGCGCCGCCACCGACTCGATGCGCCCGTCGCGCACGACGATGTCGCGCAGCCCGTCGAGCAGCGCGGCGCGCGGTGCGTCGAAGACGCGCACGTTGCGGATCACGCAAGACGTGGGCGCGTCCTTGGCCCGCGTCACGAACGTGTGGCCACCGCAACTAGCGAGGAGCGCCGCGATCGCGAAGCAGGCAATCAGGCGCGCGAACTCAGGTTTACGCATCGCCCCTGCTACCTTCCCCGGACACGTCTTGGCAAGGGCTTCCCCCCTTTGGCAAAGGGGGGCCAGGGGGGATTTCTTGAACTCGGATCGTTCTCAACAAATCCCCCTCAATCCCCCTTTGCCAAAGGGGGAGGCCGGAGACGGTCGACGAAGATCGGCGACGACCAGGCGCGCTCTTGAGCCGGGGCGAGGCAGTCGTCGTCGGCCGGGGTGCGGTCGCCGCCGTGACACGGGTCGACGCGCACGGCGTTGCCGGCGGCGTCGAACGTGGTGCGGTAGTTGGCGGCATTGATGGCCGGCGTGACTTCCTGCAGGGCGCGCACGTAGTAGACCGCGTCGCGCTCGGAGAGCTCGTACTCGGGATCCTCGAAGGAGAACACGCAGCCGGCGGGATCGGGGGCGCAGTCGTGGCGCAGCCAGGGGTCGTCGATCAGCTGGCCGATGTCCTCGCCGGCCTCGCGCTGGGGGCGGACCCGCACCACTTCGATCGCGGCGATCGGGTGGCGTCGATCGGAGGGGTGGTAGCATTCACCGCGGCAGAGATGGTCGAGCCGCTCGTGCGACAGACCCTGCAGGCTCTCGGCCGGGCAGCCCGGTTGCTGGACGAACGAGCCGATGGCGCGCACGGTGAAGCGCGGCGCCTCCCGCATGACGACCGCGCTGCCCATCGGGGCGCGACCGCCGGGGCCGTTCTCCAGATCGAACCACAACAGGATGCGCGGGCCGCTGGTGCCGTAGACCTCGCGCCGGTGCAGCGCCGCCCAGATCGCGGCGCGGTCGCGTCCGGCCGCGTGCAGCGCCACCAGCCCGCCGGGATACATGAAGCTGGCGCTGCGCTCGACGTCGAAGAGCGCGCCGATGCTGCGCTCCTCGCGCGCGACGCTCTGCGGGCGCTCCGGGTCGACGCCGCGCAGGGCCGCTGCGCCGGCGAGGCGCTCGACCCACCCGCTGCGCAAGCCACGCGCGTCGGTCATCATGTGCCGCGCCACTTGCTTGTATCCGGTGCCGGGCCGCGCCTGGTGATCGTCGCTGGAGGCGATGAAGCCCCAGCGAAAGCGCAGCGGCCGCCCGTCGGCGTCGGGCTGGGCGGGGTTGGAGGCGGCCAGGCTGTACTGCGCCGACTCGCCGGGGCGCAGCGCGAAGGCGGGCTTGAAGCAGTCGCGGCACTGATCGCAGTCGAGCCAGTCTTCCGGCTGCGTGTCGGGGAAGACGAGGTGCGGGGCGGTGTTGGCGGCGATCGCCAGGCGCTTGGCTTCTGCGACACGAGCCTCGCATTCGTCGGGCGGCAGGTTGCCGCAGCGCGCGCGCATGATCTCGCCGGCGCGCCAACAGCAGGGCAGGAAGTCGCGCGTCGGAGCAGGGCAGGTGAGCTCGCCCTTCGCGTCGCGCGCGGTGTTTTGCCACGGTCGGTACTGCTCGCTGTTGCCGTGGCCGGAGAACACCTCGAGCAGGATCTGGCGCGCGGGGTCGTGCTGGGCGCGGTCGAGCTGGTTGTCGAGCCGCGCGCCGAGCGGCGCGTGCAGACCCCAGGCGAGCCCGTGCGGGATCACCAGCGCGTCGAAGCCCCACTGCGCCAGCTTTTCGAACAGCAGCGCCGGCGTCGGCGCGTTCTCGCGGCAGTCGAGCGGCAGCTGGCGCGCGTCGATGCCGGCCGGGCAGTTGGCGAGATCGGCCAGGCGCCCGAAGAGCCAGAGCAGATCGCCGTACCCACCGGGCGTCAGCGCCGTCGCGACGCCCAGGCCGCGCCGCGCCCATGGGCTCGGTTGCTGGCGAAACACGGCGTCGTCGAGGGCGGTGATCGGGCGCGCTGGCAGCGCGTCGTCGGCCAGGGTGGGGAAGATGACGTTCTTGTGGCCGTAGTGCGTCGCCGGCGTGGCGCCGACCTGTGTCCACTCCCAGCCGGCAAAGGCGACCAGGTCGGGGTTGGCCGGATCGCCGGCGCGCGCGTCGCAGTCGCGCAGACTCTCCTTGGTCTGCTGCCAGCGCTCGGGCGTCATGCTCTCGGCATGGTCGGTGATGGCGAAGAAATCCACCGCCGCGCAGTAGCGCGCGAAGTCGCACGCATCGGCCGGTGGATGGGCGCCCTCGCCGCTGAACAGGGGCAGGGCGTAGAGGAAGGCGTCGAACGAATAGGTGGTGTGGACGTGCAGGTCGCCGAAGAGGATCTGCTTCGCCTCGCCATCAGGTGGCGGGACGTCGCGTTCGAGGGCGCGCCGCGCTGCCGCGTCAGCCGCCGCGCCGCGCGCCACGGCGTCGGGTGGTCGCCGAGCGCCTTCGATTCGTCCCGGCGGCTGATCGCTCTTTCCGCACCCGGAGACGAGCGCGACGAGCAGTGACAGCATGACCCAACGGCGCTCCACGCCCGGCAGAGAATGGCGTTCGCCTTCGCTTGTCAACCGCTTGCGCGTCGGTCGTTCCTCGATCGTCGCGACGCAGAGCTTTCGCCAAGCGCGCCGGCGTCGTAGGGAGGTGGCCATGCAACCCACACCGCCCAGCGACCGCACCCGAGTTCGCCGCTTGCCCAATCGGGCGGCGTACGACCGCGAGACCATTCACGCCATCCTCGACGAGGGCCTGGTGTGTCACGTCGGCTTCGCGGTCGATGCGCAACCGTACGTCATCCCGACCATCTACGCGCGCGTCGGCGAGCAGCTGTACCTGCACGGCTCGGCGGCGAGCCGTATGCTGCGCGCGCTCGCCACCGACATCCCCGTCTGCGTCACGGTGACGCTGCTCGACGGCCTGGTGCTGGCGCGCTCGGCCTTTCACCACTCGATGAACTACCGCTCGGTGGTGGTGCTCGGCCGTGCCGTCGAGGTGCGCGAGCCGGCCGAGCGGCTGGCGGCCTTGCAAGCCATCGTCGAGCACGTCTTGGCCGGCCGCTGGCAGGAAGCGCGGCAGCCCAACGAGCAGGAGCTGCGCGCCACCTCGGTATTGCGCCTGCCGTTGGCCGAGGCGTCGGCGAAGATTCGCACCGGTCCGCCACTCGACGACGCCGAGGATCTCGGGCTCGGCTGCTGGGCCGGGGTCGTGCCGCTGCGTCTGGACGCGCAGCCGCCGGTGCCCGACCCGCAGCTGGCGCCCGAGATTGGCGTGCCGGAGCAAATCGCTCACTATCGGCGATGATGTCGCCGGTTTCGCGCGAGTAGCGATTGCGACACGGGGTACGGTGGGCCATAAATGGAGGGGCGAGGGTGCTTCCAGATGCGAATGAGATCGGTGTGGATTGCGGCGCTGGCGCTTGGCGTTCTGGCCTTGCCGGCGGCCGGACTCGATAACTACAGCTGTTACAAGGCGAAGGATCTCAAGGATCCGAAGTTCGACCAGACGGTCATTCCGTCGCTCATCGATCAGTTCGGTACGGAGTTGAACGCGGAGGCGAAGAAACCGTTCGTGATCTGCAACCCGACCAAGGTCGACGGCGCCGCCATCGAAAACGCGGTCGACCACCTGGCCTGCTACAAGCTCAAGTCGGCCGGCCTGCCGGCGCCGGTGCAGGTCGAGGTCACCAATGCCTTCGGCACCTCGCGGCTGGAGCTCGAGAAGGCGTCGCTGTTCTGCTCCCGCTCGGCGAAGACGATTCTGCCGAGCGTGCTGTCGGGTTCCTTTCTCGCGCTGACCTACAACGTCGCCGGCCTGCCCGAGGGCCTTTCGGGATCGCACCCCGCGGTGAACACGCCCATCATCGGCCCGCTGCTGAACGCCTACGACCTGGTGGTGATGCAGGAGACCTGGAAGACGCCGGATCCCAATCCGCTGGCGCCGCTGCGCGTCTATCACGAGATTCTCGAAGCCGCGTCGCTGCATCCGTACAAGTCGGTCTCCGGCATCAACCCCTTCGGGACCGATCCGGAACGGCCGAGCGCGCTGGTGGCCGATGGCCTGAACCAGTTCGCCATCTTTCGCTTCGAGGACACGGACCGGCAGCGCTGGACCAACTGCCACGAAAGCGCCGCCGATTGCTTGTCGCTGAAGGGCTTCAGCTTCTCGCGTACGACCTTGACGCCGGGCGTCGACGTCGACGTCTACGACCTGCACATGGAGGCGGGCGGCGATCCGGAGGACGACGCGCTGCGCGACGCCGCGGTGACGCAGCTCGGCACCTACATCAATACATACTCGGTCGGCCGCGCCGTCATCGTCGGTGGCGATTTCAACCTGCACACCGACAGCGAGCCGGATTCCAGCCAGTTCCAGCGCCTGCTCAGCGAGACCGGGCTGAACGACGTCTGCGCCACCCTGAGCTGTCCGGAGCCGGGGCGCATCGACAAGTTCCTGTTCCGCAGCAGCGCTGACATCACCATCGCGCCGGCGACATGGCACTTCGAGGCGGAGACGTTCGTCGATGGCAACGGCGATCCGCTGAGCGACCACGAGCCGCTCGCGGTGCGCTTCAACTGGTCGACGACGATCGGCGTCACGCCCTGATTTCGACGCCGTGGTGACGCGCCGGTCGCGCGGCGTGATTTGACGCTGCGCGCCCGTTCCGGCATGAGTGTCGCTCGGTGCGCCCGCGGCACCGTGACGTTCGCGAGACGCCATGCACGGTGAGACCCTCCTGCTGGACATCGGTCTGGCGATCATTGCGGCGACCGTACTGGCCTACGTCGCGCGCCTTTTGCGCCAGCCCGTGTTGCTGGCCTACATCGGCGCCGGGCTGCTGATCGGACCGTCCGGGTTCGGGCTGGTCCACGACGAAAAGGGCATCGCCGACCTCTCCGAGCTCGGCCTGGCCTTCCTGATGTTCATTGTCGGGCTCGAAATCGATCTGAAGAAGCTGGTGCACTCGGGGCGCGTGGTGGTGATCGCCGGCGTGGCGCAAGTCGCGCTCTGTGCGTTGATCACCATCGGGGCCATGTGGCTGATCGGATTCCGCGGCTTGCCGGCGCTCTACCTCGGCGTCGCGACGGCCTTCTCGAGCACGATGATCGTGGTCAAGCTGCTCAGCGACAAGAGCGAGCTCGATACGGTCGACGGCCGCCTGACGCTCGGGATGCTGTTGGTCCAGGACGCGTTGGCGATCGTTGTCCTGGCGCTGCAGCCCAACCTGCAGTCGCCCTCACTGGTGCCGATCGGCATATCCGTCATCTCCGGCCTCGGCCTGGTGGCCGGCGCGCTGGCCGTCGCGCGGTACGTGTTGCCGCCGCTCTTTCAGTGGGCGGCAAAGAGCCCCGAGATCGTGCTCATCTCCGCCATCTCGTGGTGCCTGCTGATCGGCTACCTGGCGATCCTGGCGCAGTTCTCGATCGCGATGGGCGCCCTGATCGCCGGCGTCACCCTGTCGGCGTTGCCGTACACGCTCGACGTCGTGGCCAAGATCCGCAGCTTGCGCGACTTCTTCGTCACGCTCTTCTTCGTCGGCCTCGGCATGCAGCTCGAGCTCGGCGCGCCGGCCGTGCTGCGCACCGCGCTGGTGCTGTCGGGCGTGGTCGTCGTCAGCCGCTTCCTCACCGTCGGGCCGGTGCTCTACGCCTTCGGCTACGGCCCGCGCATCGGCATTCTGTCCTCGCTGGCGCTGGCGCAGGCGGGAGAGTTCGCGCTGGTGATCGCCAGCATCGGCCTCGCTCTCGGGCACATCGACCGCGAGATCACGTCGATCACGGCCCTGACCCTGGTCATCACCTCGACCCTGTCGACCTACATGGTCATGGCCAATCACGACCTCGCCCACCGCGGCACGCGCCTGCTCGAGCGCCTGGGGCTGCGCCCGCGCGCCGGCGGCGAAGGGGAGCCGGACGCGGATGCCGTGCACGCCGAGGTCATTCTGCTCGGCTTCCACCGCGTCGCCAGCTCGCTGCTCCACGACACCAACTACGCCGGCACGGGACGTCCCTTCGCCATCATCGATTTCAGCCCCGAGGTGTACGGCAAGCTGCGCGCGCTCAACGTGCCGATTCTGTACGGCGACATCAGCCACCTCGACACCCTGGCCCACGTCGGCGTCGAGGAAGCGCAGGTCGTCGTCTCGACGGTGTCGGACGATTTTCTGCGCGGCACCGATAACGCGGCGCTGCTGCGCCAGATCCGCCGCCTGAACCCGCAGGCCCGGGTCATCGTCTCGGCCGAGACCATCGCCCGCGCGCGGCAGATGTACGAGGCCGGGGCCGACTACGTCATCCTGCCGCGCGTCGAGACGGCGCGCGCTTTCACCGCGGTGCTCGAAGCACTCGAGCGCGGCGAGCTCGACAACCTGCGCGCGCGCGCGATCGCCGACCTCGCCGACCGCGACGAGGTGCTGGCGTAAGGTCTCTGCCGTCTTCAGGTGCCCGTCCTTCCGGTCCCCCTCCTTCCGGTCCCCCTCCTTTCCAAGGAGGGGTTACCCATTGGAAGGCTGGTTGCAACTGAGCACACGGCTCCGTTGGCGGCATAGCCGCGTCTTTTGTTTAATCGCCATCCTTTTTTCACGCCCGCACTGCTGATGCGACTCGG
>CAYVUV010000358.1:0-9544 GCA_964455095.1 uncultured Binatia bacterium (SeqCode) | reverse complement strand
AGTTTATCGAAGGTTGGTACAACCCTCACCGACGTCATTCTGCCCTCGAGTACCTATCCCCGATCAACTTCGAGCGGAGCCAGCCAACTGCCGCCTGATTTTCCAAAGAACTAACCCGTCCACGAAATCGGGGCAGGTCCAATGTCTGAGTTCATCTTTCGTGCTTTCGCTATTTCGTGGTTTCGTGATTCTCCCGCCATCTCTGGCATGCTGGAGTGGGGATTGCGGGGGTCGAAGCCGCTATTTCTTCCCCTCACCTTACCTCTCCCGGGGGGAGAGGAATTTGTCAGCCGATCTCCGCCAAGCCCAGACGGCCGGCCCAGCGGTGTTTGAGCACGGCGCGCAGCCCGGCGGAATCGGGGCCCGACAGGGTGGGGTCCTGCGCCAGCCACTCCTCGGCGCGCTGTCGCGCCTCCTGCAGCACACGGCTGTCGCGGATCAGATTGGCAACGCGGAAGTCGGGCAACCCCGACTGCCGCGTGCCGAGGAACTCGCCCGGCCCGCGCAGCTCGAGATCGATCTCGGCGATGCGAAAGCCGTCGTTGGTGTCGCGCATAGCGGACAGGCGCCGGTAGACATCGTTGCCGCGCTGGTACGGCGCGACGAGCAGACAGCGGGCGCGGTCGGAGCCGCGCCCGACCCGCCCCCGCAACTGGTGCAGCTGCGACAAGCCGAAGCGCTCGGCGTGCTCGACGACCATCACGGTGGCGTTGGGGACGTCGACGCCGACCTCGACCACCGTGGTGCTGACCAGCAGCTGCAGATCGCCGGCGCGAAAGCGCCGCATGACGGCCGCCTTCTCGTCGGCCTTCATCTTCCCGTGCAGGAGCCCGACGCGGTAGTCGGCGAACACCGTGCGGCCGAGCTCGCGCGCCATGGTCGTGGCGTCGCGCAGATCTTCTTTCTCCGAGCTCTCCACCAACGGATAGACGACATAGCCCTGGTGCCCGCGGTCGAGCTCTTCCTTGACCACTGCGTACACCCGCTGGCGCTCGGCTTCGTTGAACACCAGCGTCTGTACCGGCTGGCGGCCCGGCGGCAGCTCGTCGAGCGACGAGACATCGAGGTCGCCGTACACCGTCATCGCCAGCGTGCGCGGGATCGGCGTCGCGGTCATGAGCAGGATGTCGGGCGCTTGCTCGCTGTCGCTCAGCTGGCGCAGCGCGGCGCGTTGCATGACGCCGAAGCGGTGCTGCTCGTCGATGACGCCGAGGCCGAGGGCGCGCAGGCGCACGCCCTCCTGGATCAGCGCGTGCGTGCCGACGACCAGCTGCGTCTCGCCGCTCGCCAGCGCGGCGTAGATGCGCGCCTTCTCCGCCCGCGGCCGCTCGCCGGTCAGCAGCACGGCGCGCACGCCCAGGGCTTCGGCGAAGCCCGACACGGTGCGAAAGTGCTGCTCCGCCAGTAGCTCCGTCGGGGCCATGAAGGCCGCCTGGTGCCCGTTCTCGATCGCCACCAGAGCGGCGAACAGCGCCACGATCGTCTTGCCGCTGCCGACGTCGCCCTGCACCAGACGGTGCATCGGGTGCGGCGCTTCCATGTCGCGGTAGATCTCGTCGAGCACGCGTTGCTGCGCACCGGTCAGGGCAAACGACAGGTTGTCGCGCAGGCGTTCGGTGAGCTGTGCGCGGCGCGGCATGCACAAACCCGGCTCGCGCGCCGTGCCGCGTCGGCGCAAGGTCAGGCCGAGCTGAACGAAGAACAGCTCGTCGAACACCAGCGCGCGGTGCGCCGCCGTGCGGCAGTCGTTCAGGGCGGCGACGTCGGCGTCCGGGGGCGGACAGTGCACGCTGCGCAACGCCGTGGCGACGTCCGGAATCCGCGCTGCCGCCGCCACCGCCGGTGGCAACGCGCTCGGCACCAGCGCGGCGAAGTCCTCGACCGCTTGTTGCACGACCTTGCGCATGGCGCCGACGGTCAGTGTCGTCGGCTTGTTGTAGACCGGCAGAATCCCCGGGCCGCTTTCATCCGGCGCCAGGTCGATCTCGGGATGCACGATGCGCTTGCCGCCCCCGCCGGTCGACTCGATGCGCCCGTAGACCAGACAGGCCTGCCCGACGCGATAGCGGGTGCGGAAGTACCCCACCTGGTTGTACCAGGTCAGGCCGAGCAGACCGGTGTCATCGCGCAGGACACCCTCGAGTATGCGGCGCCCAGCGCGCCCGACGGTGCGATCGCCGAGTTGGACGATTTCTCCGGCGACACTCGCTTCCTCCCCGACCCGCGCCTCGGCGATGCGGCGCACGCTGCGGCGATCCTCGTAGCGAAACGGCAGGTGGTAGAGCAGCTGTTCGATGGTGTCGATGCCGAACTTGCGCAGCAACTCGCCGCGACGCGGGCCGACGCCGCGCACGAACTGCACGGAGCGGTCGAGCTGCGCGAAGGCCGCCGTCAGGTCGCCGCCCGTCGCCCGGTAGGCGGGCGCCGGCCCCGATTGCTTCGGCGCGGCCGGGG
Source organism: uncultured Binatia bacterium (SeqCode) (assembly GCA_964455095.1). Classification (GTDB taxonomy): domain Bacteria; phylum Desulfobacterota; class Binatia; order HRBIN30; family CADEER01; genus CAYVUV01. The sequence continues at coordinate 7,090 of CAYVUV010000358.1, read as the reverse complement.
CGGCGGTCTGCCCTGCCCTCTCCTCGAGCTGTGCCAGCAGCGCGCGGCACTGCCTGGCCAGGTCGACGCGGCGCTCAGGCGGCGTCGCCTCGTACGCCTCCAGATCGTCGCACAGTGCGGTCAGCACCTGCTGCTGCAGGCCGGGCCGTAGGCTGTCGAGCAGAGCCCGACCGCGCGTGGCGAGCTCCCGGCCGGGCAATCGCGTACGTGCGGCGGTGGCAGCAGGCGCGGTGAGCAGGAACTCGAGCGGCCGCCGCACCGCAGCCGCGAACGCGGAGAGAGGATCCTCGGCGGGCTGGGGTGCGCGTCCGTCCGGCAAACTACTTCCTCGGCGGCGGCGCCGTCTCGCGGCGATTGCGCGGGTGGTAGTCCTGCAGCGGCGTGACGCGCAGCTCGTTGCGCTGCAGGAACTCGATCCCCTCGGCGGCCGCCGCCGCGCCGGCGATGGTGGTGAAATATGGCACGCGGCACTCGAGCGCGCTGCGCCGGATCGGGAAGGAGTCCTGATGCGCCCCGGTGCCCTTCGGCGTGTTGATCAGCATGACGATCTCGCCGCCGCGCAACGCGTCGACGACATGCGGGCTGCCTTCCTGCACCTTGTTGATGTCGTCGATGGCGATCCCGTGGCCGCGCAGAAAGCCAGCGGTGCCGCGCGTCGCAATCAGCCGGAAGCCGCATGCCGCCAGGCGTTGCGCGACCGGCAGCAGGCTTGCCTTGTCGGCGTCCTGGACGCTGAGAAAGACCGTTCCCGACAACGGCAGCGAGGTGCCGGCAGCGAGCTGCGCCTTGGCGAACGCGACGCCGAACGACTCGTCGATGCCCATCACCTCGCCGGTCGACTTCATTTCGGGTCCGAGCAGCGTGTCGACGCCGGGAAATTTGGCAAACGGGAACACCGCTTCCTTGACCGAGATGTACGGCGGCACGATCTCTTGCGTGAAGCCGAGGTCGACCAGCTTCTCGCCCACCATGACGCGCGCCGCCAACTTGGCCAGCGGCACGCCGATCGCCTTGCTGACGAACGGTACGGTGCGCGAGGCGCGCGGATTGACTTCGAGGATGTAGACGTCGTTGCCCTTGATGGCGAGCTGCACGTTCATCAGGCCGATGACGCGCAGCTCGAGGGCCAGGGCGATGACCTGGCGGCGGACTTCGTCGAGCACCGGCTGCTGCACCGAGTTGGCCGGCAGCGAGCAGGCGCTGTCGCCGGAGTGCACGCCAGCGCGCTCGATGTGCTCCATGATGCCGCCGATGACGACCGTCGTCCCGTCGCTGATGGCGTCGACGTCGAGCTCGATGGCGTCGTCGAGGAATTGGTCGATCAACACCGGTCGGCCGGGGCCCAGCTCCACGGCGCGGTCCATGTAGCGGCGCAGCGCCTCCTCTTCGTAGACGATCTCCATGGCGCGGCCGCCGAGGACATACGACGGGCGGACGAGGACGGGATAGCCGATGCGCGCCGCGATGGTGGCGGCCTCATCGATGTTCAACGCCGAGCCGTTGATCGGTTGGCGCAGCCCGAGCTGATCGAGCAGCGTGGCGAAGCGCCGGCGGTCCTCGGCCCGATCGATCGAGTCGGGCGAGGTGCCGATGATCGGAACCCCCGCCGTCTCGAGCGGCACCGCCAGCTTGAGCGGCGTCTGGCCGCCGAACTGCACGATGACGCCGTCGGGCTTCTCGCGCGCGGCGATCTCGAGCACATCCTCGCGCGTCAGCGGCTCGAAGTAGAGCTTGTCCGAGGTGTCGTAGTCGGTGCTGACGGTCTCCGGGTTGCAGTTGACCATGATGGTCTCGTAGCCGGCCTCCTTGAGCGCGAAGGCGGCGTGGACACAGCAGTAGTCGAACTCGATGCCCTGGCCGATGCGGTTGGGGCCGCCGCCGAGGATCATGATCTTCTTGCGCGCCGTCACGCCGCTCTCGTCTTCGCTTTCGTAGGTCGAGTAGAGGTACGGCGTGTAGGCGGCGAACTCGGCGGCACAGGTGTCGACCGTCTTGAAGCTGGCGGAGATGCCGGCGCGCAGGCGGTGCTGGCGCAACTCCTCTTCGGTGCGCCCGGTCAGTTGGCCGAGGCGGACGTCCGAGAACCCCATCGCCTTGGCATGGCGCAGCGACTCGGGCGCGAGGTTCACGTGTGACTCGAAGTCGACGATCTGGCGCACGTTCTCCAGGAACCACGGGTCGATGCGCGACAGATCGTGGATCTCCTCCGTGGTCATGCCGGCGCGGTAGGCGTCGGCGACGTACCAGAGGCGGCGGGCGTTCGGCACGCGCAGCTTCTCCGCCAGCGCCTCGCCCTCGGCGCGCGGGCCGCGCCCCTTGTCGTCGAAGCCGTAGGAATCGATCTCGAGCGAGCGCAGGGCCTTCTGCAGCGATTCCTTGAAGGTGCGGCCGATGGCCATCGCCTCGCCGACCGACTTCATCTGCGTCGTCAGCACGTCGGGCGTCTGCGCGAATTTCTCGAACGTGAAGCGCGGGATCTTGGTCACGACGTAGTCGATCGTCGGCTCGAAGCTGGCCGGCGTTTCGCGCGTGATGTCGTTGGGGATCTCGTCCAGCGTGTAGCCGACGGCGAGCTTGGCGGCGATCTTGGCGATCGGAAAACCGGTGGCCTTGCTCGCCAGGGCCGAGCTGCGCGAGACGCGCGGGTTCATCTCGATGACCACCAGGCGTCCGTTCTGCGGGTGGACGGCGAACTGGATGTTCGAGCCGCCGGTATCGACGCCGATCTCGCGGATGATCGCCACCGAGGCGTCGCGCATGATCTGGTACTCTTTGTCGGTCAGCGTCTGCGCCGGCGCGATGGTGATGCTGTCGCCCGTATGCACGCCCATCGGGTCGAGGTTCTCGATCGAGCAGATGATGACGACGTTGTCGCGCACGTCGCGCATGACCTCGAGCTCGAACTCCTTCCAGCCGGCGATCGATTCCTCGATGAGCACCTCGCTGATCGGCGACGCGTCGAGCCCCGAGGCACTGTAGCGCGCGTACTCGTCGCGCGTCGTGGCGATGTTGCCGCCGGTGCCGCCGAGCGTGCGCGAGGGACGGATGATCAGCGGCAGGCCCAGCTCGGCGAGCAGCTGGTCGGCTTCGGCCTGCGTGTGCGCGATGCCGCTGCGCGGTACATCGAGCCCGATGCGCCGCATGGCCTGTTTGAACAGCTCGCGGTCCTCCGCCTTTTTGATCGCGTCGATGCGGGCGCCGATCAGCTCGACGCCGTAGCGCTCGAGCACGCCGGTCTCGGCCAGCTCGATGGCGAGGTTCAGACCCGTCTGTCCGCCGATGGTCGGCAACAGCGCGTCGGGGCGCTCGCGCTCGATGATCTTCTCGACCACGGCCGCGGTGATCGGCTCGACGTAGGTGCGGTCGGCCGTCTCGGGATCGGTCATGATCGTCGCCGGGTTGGAATTGATCAGGATGACCCGATAGCCCTCTTCGCGCAGGGCTTTGCACGCTTGCGTGCCGGAGTAGTCGAACTCACAGGCCTGGCCGATGACGATGGGTCCGGACCCGATCAGGAGAATGCTCTTTATGTCGGTGCGCTTCGGCATGACTTACTTGTTGGCCTCCATCATCTCCACGAAGCGCTTGAACAGATAGTTGGCGTCGTGCGGCCCGGGCGATGACTCCGGATGGTACTGGACCGAGAACAGCGGCACATCGCGATGGCGAAGGCCCTCCACGGTCTGGTCGTTGAGGTTGATGTGGGTCAGCTCGGCGGCGCCCTCGAGCGAGTCGACGTCGACGGCAAAGCCGTGGTTCTGGCTGGTGATCTCGACCTTGTTGGTGGTGAGGTCCATCACCGGCTGATTGCCGCCGTGATGGCCGAACTTGAGCTTGTACGTGCGGCCGCCGAGCGCCAGGCCGAGGATCTGGTGGCCGAGACAGATGCCGAAGATCGGCCGCTTGCCGATCAAGTCGCGGACGATCTCCTTGGCGTACGGCACGGCGTCGGGATCGCCCGGGCCGTTGGAGAGAAAGATGCCGTCCGGCTTGAGCTGCAACACCTCTCCGGCCGGGGTCGTGGCGGGTACGACCTGGACGCGGCATCCGGCCGCGACCAGATTGCGCAGGATGTTGCGCTTGATGCCGTAGTCGTAGGCGACGACGAAGCGCTCGGCCGGCGCGGCCTTGGCGTAGCCGCCCTCGATGCTCCAATGGCCCTCGTTCCAATCGTAGGGCGCCGCGCAGGTGACGCGGCGAACGAGGTCCTGCCCGACCATGCTGGGCGCTGCCTGCGCCTTGGCGACCAGCTCGGCGGGCGAAGCGTCAAGCGTGGACAGCACGCCGTTCATCGCTCCCTTGTCGCGCAGCAGCCGCACCAGGGCGCGGGTATCGATGCCCTGGATGCCGGGGATTCCGTATCCAGTCAGGTAGTCGCGCAGCGACTGCCGGGCGCGCCAGTTGCTCGGTTGTTCCCAATACTCCTTGACGATGAATCCTTCGGCGTATGGCCGCGACGATTCGACGTCCTCGGGATTGACCCCGACGTTGCCGATCTGCGGGCAGGTCATCGCCACCATTTGGCCGCAATACGACGGGTCGGTGATGATCTCCTGGTATCCGGTCATCGAGGTGTTGAACACCACCTCGCCGACCGCCTCACCGGGCGCCCCAAAGGACGTGCCCTCGAAGACGCTTCCGTCTTCCAGGGCGAGCACAGCTTTCATCGCTTGGTACTCCGCTTCTGCTTCGGCACCGCGGGGCGGTGCTCCGCCCGCCAGACGACGCGGCCGCCGACGATAGTGGTGACGGCGGCTCCGGTCAGTTGCCAGCCGCCAAAAGGGGTGTTGCGCGACTTCGAGCACATGTGGCTCGGGTCGACCTGCCACGCCAGCGCGGGGTCGATGAGGACGAGGTCGGCCAAGCCGCCCTTGCTGACGCTGCCGCAGGGCAGGCCCAGCACGCGCGCCGGACCGACGGTAAGCGCGCGCAGCACGGTTTCGATCGGGATTCCGCCGTCGGCAGTGAGACGCAATGCCAGGCCGAGGGTCGTCTCGAGGCCGATGATGCCGTTGGCGGCGAGCTCGAACTCGACTTCCTTCTCGTCGCGGTGGTGCGGCGCGTGGTCGCTGGCGATGACGTCGATGACGCCGTCGCGCAGGCCTTGGACGACGGCCTTGACATCTTCGGCGGTGCGCAGGGGCGGGTTCATCTTGGCATTGGTGTCGTACTCGCCGACCGCTTCCTCGGTGAGCGTGAAATGATGTGGTGTTGCCTCGGCCGTGACGGCCAGACCGCGCGCCTTGGCTTGCCGGATCAGCTCGACGCTGCCGGCGGTGCTGAGATGTGCGACGTGCAAGCGTCCGCCGGTGCGCTCGACCAGCGCGATGTCACGCGCAATCATAACCTCTTCAGCGGCGGCGGGAACCCCACGCAGCCCGAGGCGGAACGATGTCGCGCCTTCGTTCATCACGCCGCCGGCGGCGAGGGACGGATCCTCTTCGTGGGCGATGACCGGCAGGTCGAACATGGCGCTGTACTCGAGGGCGCGCCGCATCAGCGCCGCGTCGACGATCGGTTGGCCGTCGTCCGATACGCCGACGATGCCCGCCTCGCGCATTTCACCGATCTCGGCCAGACGTTCACCGCGCAGGCCGAGCGAGACGGCACCGATCGGGTAGACGCGCGCCAGCCCGGCCGCGGCGGCGCGCTCGAGGATGAACTGCGTGACCGCGGCGCTGTCGTTGACGGGGTTGGTGTTGGCCATGCAGGCCACGGCGGTGAAACCGCCGGCGACAGCCGCCGCACTGCCGGAAGCCACCGTCTCCTTGTACTCGTAACCGGGCTCGCGCAGATGGGTGTGGATATCGATCAGCCCGGGGACCACCAGGCAGCCCGTCGCATCGAGGCGCTCGTCGGCGTCGGCGATCAGACCGGGCGCGGCGACATCGGTGACCCGGTCGCCGGCCACCAGCACGTCGAACAGCCCGTGGCGCTGCGTGGCGGGATCGATCACCGTCCCGCCGTGAATCAACAGCGACATGCTCATCCCGCCCGGCGCCGCAAGCGCGACGGCGTCTCCGCCGCCGGCATTTCCTCGGCGACCCGGCTGCGATTGACCAGGAGAAAGAGTACCGCCATGCGCACCGCGACCCCGTTGGTAACTTGTTCCATGATGACCGAATACGGACCGTCCGCCACGTCGCTGGCGATCTCGATGCCGCGGTTGATTGGCCCCGGATGCAGCACGACCACGTCCGGCTTCGCCTCGGCCAGCGCCGCGCGCGTCAGACAGAAGTAGCGCGCGTACTCCTCCAGGCTCGGAAAGAAGTTGCGCCCCTGCCGCTCGCGCTGGATGCGCAGCATCATGATCACGTCGGCGCCACGCACGCCGCGGTGCAGATCGTGGTGCACCTCGCCCCACGCGGCGGCCTCGGCGGGCAGGAGCGTCGGCGGCCCTACCAGCCGCACCGTCGCGCCGAGTTGGCGCAAGGCGTGGATGTTCGAGCGCGTGACGCGGCTGTGAAGGATGTCGCCGACGATGGCGACGGTCAGGTCGGTGAGGCGCCCGACATGGTCGCGGATGGTCAGCAGGTCCAGCAGCGCCTGCGTCGGGTGCTCGTGCGCGCCGTCGCCGGCATTGATGATGGGGCACTCGATATGATGGGCGAGGAAGTGTGCCGCCCCGGCGGCGCTATGGCGCAAGATCAGGCAGTCGGGGCGCATCGCCGCGATGTTGCGCGCCGTGTCGAGCAGGGTCTCTCCTTTTGTCGCGCTGCTGACCGAGGCGGCGACGCTGACGAAGTCGGCGCTCAAGCGCTTGGCGGCGATTTCGAAGGAGGTGCGGGTGCGGGTGCTCGCCTCGTAGAACAGGCTGACCACCGTCTTGCCGCGCAGGGTCGGCACCTTCTTGATGTCGCGCTCCGAGATCTCCCGAAACGACGAAGCGGTGTCGATCAGGAACAGGATCTCGTCTCGCGTGAGTCCTTCAAGGCCGAGCAGATGTCGCTGTGCGTATGCCATGTCAGCGCTCCTCTGCGGGGACCAGCACGACCTCGTCGCGCTCGTCTCGTTCCTTGATTCGAACCTCGACCGTCTCGGTGACGGCGGTGGGGAGGTTCTTGCCGACATAGTCGGCGCGAATGGGCAG
>CAYVUV010000357.1:0-10209 GCA_964455095.1 uncultured Binatia bacterium (SeqCode) | reverse complement strand
CGTGCTGCACGAGCAGCTCCTCTTCGATCAGGCGGTCGAGCACGTGCTGGCGGGCGGACTCGTCGAGCGGCTCGCGGCGGTCGCTGGCCAATGCCTCCAGCAGACGCGCGTAGTCCTCGCGGCGGATCGGCTCGCCGTTGACGCGCGCGACAAGATCGGACTCCAGTGCCTTTGAACCGCCGCGCGGCGCCGCGAGGCCCGCGGCCGCCAGCACGACGCCGAGGATGGCGCCCAGCACGAGCAGCGCGCTGGCGCGGCGCGACGGGCGCTCAGTGCGCGCGTTCATGGCGTTGCTCATGGGGTGGTCTGAAGAGCTGGTGCGCTCCTGTTAGCACGGCGTCGGCGCGCAAGTCATGCTCGGTGGCGCAGCGTCCGGCGGCGCGGAGTCAGCCTTTACAAGCGAGGGCGCGACAGGTTAGACACGCGGCACACTTTGACCGGGGGAGGGGGTCCTTATGGCAAGGAAGCTGTTGCGCTGGTTGGGCGGTGCTGCGGCGGTGGCGTCGATTGCGGCCCCCGCGGCGTGGGCCGGCATGCCCGTGGTGGGCGTCGACGTCGGCGCGGCAATCCCGATCTCGAAGTTTCGCGACACCGCCGACCCCGGCGGCGCCGTGGCCCCCTTCATCGGCTACCAATGGGGCGACAGCTTTGCCATCACGCCGCTCATTCAACCGCAACTCACCGCGTTCCACACCGATACCGTGTCCGGCGTCGATCCCGAGGACGATATCACGACCATCTTCGCCATCACGGCCGGTGCACGCATGTCGCTCAACGACGAGAACAAAGAGGTATTCGTCAGCGCGCAGGGGGGCTACTACTCGGACATCACCGGACCGATCAACGACAAGGGCGATGGGTTCAATATCGCCGCCGGGTTCAACTACGAGTTTCACCCCGGCACGGCGCTCGGTCTCTTCATCCGCCGCGACCAGAGCAGCATGCGCGCCGCGCGCGGATCGACCGACGACCTGACCTACCTGGTCACCGGTCTGAGCTTCCGCCACCGCTTCCTGCCGCCGCCGCCGGCGCCGCCGCCTCCTCCTCCAGTCGTCGCCCAGGCGCCGCCGCCGCCGCCCGCGCCGATGAAGAAGAAGCTGGTGCTGCGCGGGGTCAATTTCGACTTCGATAAGTCCGACATCCGCGTCGATGCGCGGCCGATCCTCGACGAGGCCGCCGCGACGTTGAAGGACGCCGGCGCGGTGGCGGTCGTCGTCGACGGGCACACGGATGCGCGCGGCACCGACGAGTACAACCAGGCGCTGTCGCTGCGCCGCGCCAATTCCGTGCGCAGCTACCTCATCGGCAAGGGCATCGACGCGAGCCGCATGACCGTCGAAGGCTTCGGCGAGTCGCGTCCGGTAGCCAGCAACGACACCGACGAAGGACGCGCCCAGAACCGCCGCGTCGAGCTGCGGGTGAGCGGCGAGTAGAAAACTGCCAACCGCGGATGGATGCGGATACACGCGGATGGGATTCGACTCCTATCCGTTATCCGTGTTCATCCGCGTCCATCTGTGGTTCTCGTTCGCGTCGCGGGTCAATCGACCGACGACTTCGCGATGCGCGCTTTGAGCTCGACGCGGTGAATCTTGCCGCTGTCGGTGCGCGGCAGGTCGGCGACGAGCGCGAGCTGCTCGGGTAGTTTCTGTTTGGCGAGACCTTCGGCGGCGAGAAACGCCGTCAGTGCCGCAAGGTCGAGCGCGGCGCCTGGGCGCAGGACGACAGCGGCGCAGGCGCGCTCTCCCGAATGCGCATCGGGTACGGCGAGGACGGCGACCTCGCCGACCGCCGGGTGGCGGGCGATCAGCTCCTCGAGCTCGCGCAGGCTGAACTTCTCGCCCTTGCGGATGACGATGTCCTTGATGCGACCGGTGATGCGCAGGTAGCCGCCCTCGTCGAGCCGGCCGAGGTCGCCGGTGCGGAACCAGCCGTCGGCGGTGAACGCCTCGGCGGTCAGCGCCGGGTCGGTGTAGCCCAGGAAACACTCCGGTCCGCGCGCCTGGACCTCGCCGTCGCATCCGGCGCCGAGCGCCGCACCGTCCTCCGCCGCGATGCGCACTTCCGCCGGCCAGATCGGGCGGCCCTCGGTCTCGATCCCCATGCTCTCGGCATCGGCGGCGTCGGTGGTGGTGATGGTGGGGAACTCGGTCGAACCGTAGACGCGCTTGGCGACGCAGCCGAGCGCGGCGCGCGCCTGCCGGATCAGGTCGGGCGAGACCTCGGCGCCGCCGCACGAGAACAGCCGCAATGCACAGAGATCGCGCCCGACGCGCGCCGGGTGCTCTGTGAGATCGCGCAGGAACGTCGGGGCGCCGACCATGTACGTGACCCGCTCGCGCTCGATCAGCTCGAACGCGGCGGCCGGGTCCCAACGCTCCATCAATACCGCTGCCGTGCCGAGCAAGGCGGGCGTGAGGATGGCGTGGATGACGCCGGAGATGTGCGTCAATGGCGATGGCATCAGGGTCACGTCCGCCGCCGTCAAGCCGTGCACGCGCGCCAGGCTCTGCACCTCGGCGCTGAGCGTGTTGTGCGAGTGCAGCACGCCTTTCGGCTCGGCGGTGGTGCCCGAGGTGTACATCAACATCAGAATGCTGTCGGGGTCGACGGCACCGACCATGCGATCGGCCGTCTGCGGGGCGCGCTCCCACGGCGTGTCCAGGAAGGCGGCAAACGAGCGCATGCCCACCGGCGCCGTGTCGCGGACGACGAGCACGTCGGTCAGATCGGGCAGCTCGCCGCGCAACCCGGCGACGAGGTCGGGGTAGTGGCAGTCGCGATACGTGCCGGGCACGAGCAGCACGCGCGCGCGCGACTGACCGAGCGCGAAGCGCAACTCGCGGGCGCGGAAGATCGGCAGCACGGGGTTGACCACGGCGCCGACGCGCGCCGCGGCGAGGAAGGCCACGGCGGCCTCCCACCAGTTCGGCAGTTGGTAGGCGACGACGTCGCCGGGCCCGACGCCCAGCGCCAACAGGCCGAGCGCCATGCGCCGCGCCAGACGGTCGAGCTCGGCAAACGTCAGCCGCTCGCCGCCGTCGACGAGTGCCAGCTTGCGGGCGTGGCGGGCGCAGGTGTCGGTGAGGCGCTGGCCGATCGGCACGTCGGGCCAGTGCCGGTCGCGGCGATAGCGCGCCGCGAGCGCAGGGGGCACGGCGGCGGTCGGATTCATCGGCATCAAAGCTGGTCAGGGGGGATTTCAGATTCGATCACTCAGAAAATCCCCCTCGGTCCCCCTTTGTAAAAGGGGGAAGTCCGAGTTCAGTCTCTATACGGGAGCGCCGTTTCGCCGGTCAATGACGCCCGCTTCCGGTTGTGTCCGCCGCGCGCGCATGACAATGGTTCTGCGCTTCTGTTCGCGTCAGCCACTTTCTTGACTTGGATCAAGCGCTCGACCTATAACGCGGGCGCTTCTCTTCCTTTGGATATCGAATCGGTGTCGTTCAGACGGTCGAAACGAGCACGCCGCGCGGTGTGCAGCGTGGGTCTTTCCGTCGCGGTCATGCTGTCGAGCGTGGCAGCGGTGCGCGGAAAGACGGCGCCGGGGTCGGATCGGATCAAGGACAACCTCTACGGCACCAAGTTCGTCAGCGACAAAGTGGGCTGGGTCGTCGGCGCCTTTGGCAGCATCTACCGCACCAGTGACGGTGGGGCGAGCTGGCAACCGCAGGTGTCGCACACCACCGAGCAGCTCTTCGAGGCCGACTTCGTCGACGAACAAAAGGGCTGGATCGTCGGACGGTCAGGCGTGATCCTGCACACCACCGACGGCGGGGCGACCTGGACGCGCCAGGAAAGCGGCACCCAGATGCACCTGTTCAGCGTCGACTTTGTCGACGCGCAGTTCGGCTGCATCGCCGGCGATTGGGGCACCATTCTGACCACCGCCGACGGCGGCGCGACCTGGCAGTCGCGCACGCTCGAAGAGGACGTCATCCTCAACGACGTGTCGATGATCGACCGCACGCACGGGTGGATCGTCGGCGAGGTCGGCGCGGTGCTCTCGACCGAGGACGGCGGTGCGACGTGGACCCGGCGCGAGACCGAGGTGAGCAAGACGCTGTTCGGCGTCTTCTTCGCCGACCGCCAACGCGGCTGGCTGGTCGGCATCGACGCGCTGATCGTGCAGACCGAGGACGGCGGGGCGACGTGGAAGGTGCGACACGGATCGACCGAATTGCGCGAGCTCGAGCAGGTCGGCTTCGGCCAGGCCTATGACAACCCGAGCCTCTACGCGATTGCCGTCGACGGGCAGCGCGGGTTCGCGGTCGGCGAGATCGGCGCGGTATTCTTGAGCGACGACGGGGGCGTGACGTGGGCACGCAGGGTCCCGCCCGGGAAAGACGAGCCGGCGTGGTTTCGCGCCGTCTCGCTGGCTCCCGGCGGCGGACGCGGTGCCATCGTCGGGGCGAAGGGACAGCGATTGATGATCGTGGATGGTGCGGTGACTGCACCCAGCGAGGATACTCGTGCTGCCGAAGCGCTACATTGAGCGGTACCTCTACTTCCTGCTGCGCTATCGCTGGCCGGTCTCGATCGTCGTCGGCCTGATCACCATTTTCTTTGTCTGGTTCACCTTCTCCCGCCTGACCATCTTCACCAACTTCTTCGACCTCTATCCGCCCAAGCATCCGTACATCGAGGTCTACACCAAGTACCGCAAGCTGTTCGGCACCTCGAACGTGCTGTTGATGACGATCGAGGCTCAGAAGGGCACGCTCTTCACCGATCCGGAGATCATCCAGATCGTCGACCGCATCACCATCAACCTGCTGCACGAAGTGCCCGGAGTGAACGGCGAGCAGGTCATGTCGATCACCCACCCGCGGGTGAAGACCACGCTGACCACCGGGGCGGGGTTGAAGACCGTGCCGCTGACCTATCCGCGCCTGCCGTGCACGACGGCCGACGGCTCGGCGCCCGATCCGACGAGCTGTAAGGAGGACCTCGAGTTCTTCCGCCGCAAGGTGGACACCACCGAGGGCGTGCGCGGCTTCTTCGTCTCGCAGGACGACAAGGCGACGCAGATCATCGCCGGGTTCTGGGAAGAATACTTCGACCTCACCACGATGTGGAAGAAGGTCCAGGAGATCATCGCCCGCGAGGAGGCGAGCGGCAAGGTCAAGATCTACGTCTCCGGTCCGCCCATCCTGTTCGCCTACTTCAACGAGGCGATGGGGACCATGGCGTACTTCCTCGGCGGCACCGGTCTGATGATGATCGCGCTGCTGTGGTTCTATTTCCGCACCGTCCAGGGCGTAGTCATCCCGACCTTCTCCGCCTTGCTCAGCGCGGTGTGGGGACTCGGCTTCGCCGGCCTGTTCGGCTACAGCCTCGATCCGCTGGTGATCGTCGTCTTCGTGCTCATCACGGCGCGCACGTTGAGTCACTCCGTGCAGTCGATGGAGCGCTACCACGAGGAGTACTTCCGCCTCGGCGAGAAGAACGAGGCCATCATCCGCTCGTACATCAGCCTGTACGCGCCGGCGATGGTGTCGATCGTCGCCGACGGCCTGGCTATCCTGACCATTGCCGTCGCGACGATTCCGCTGATGCAGAAGCTCGCCTTTGTCGCCGGCTTCTGGATCATCTCGATCTTCGTCAGCGTGGTCACGCTGCACCCGATCATCCTCAGCTTCGTGCGGCCGCCGAAGGCGCATCGCCAGGCCAACCTCTTCGACCGTGCGGCCGACGTGATCGGCCGCCGCCTGGTGACGCTGGCGGTCGGCAACATGCGCTATGGCGTCGTGACCGTCTTCGTGGTGACCATGGGCTTCGGACTCTACTTCGCCCACCACCTGCAGACCGGCGACACCTCGCCGGGCATGGCGCTGCTCTATCCCGACCATCCGTACAACGTCGCCTCGGCGCGGGCCAACGGCTACTTCGTCGGCAACAGCCCGATGGTCATCATCGCCGAGGGCAAGCGGCCGGGGGCGATCAAGGACGCCAAGACGCTCAACCAGATCGATCTGTTCCAGCGCCATATGGAGCAGGGGATGGGTGCCGGCGCGTCGCTGACGGCGACGACGATGCTGAAGACGGTCTTCCGCGTCTTCCACGAGGGCGATCCGAAGTGGGAGATGCTGCCGACGCGCAACGACTACGTCGGCCAGCTGTTCTTCATGCTCACCGCCGGCACGCGGCGCGGCGAGATGGATCGCTTCTTCAGCCCGGACTACACCAACGCGACGGTGACGGTCTTCTACCGCGACTACGACTACGCCACGATCACCGACGCCATCGAGCGCGCCAAGGCGTACATCGCCGCCAATACCAGCCCGGACGACAGCGTCCGCTACCGCCTCGCCGGCGGCTTGTACGGCATCCTCGCCGCCCAGATCGAGGAAGTGAACTGGTCGTACCGCGTCAACGTGCCGCTGATCTTCATCGTCGTCTTCATCCTCAGTTTCATCACCTACTGGTCGGTGCTCGGCGCGCTGATCGTCATGCTGCCCTCGATCGTCGCCCAGCCGCTGTCGGAAGCGATGATGTATTTGATGGGCATCGACTTCAACATCAACTCGCTGCCGGTGGCGGCGATCGGCATCGGCATCGGCATCGACTACGGCTACTACGTGCTCAGCCGCATCGTCGAGGAGTACGAGGTCGTGCGCGACTTCGACGAGGCCAACCGCCGCGCGCTGATGACCACCGGCGAGGCGGTGATGTTCACCGGCGTGACGATCACCGTGAGCATGGTCCTGTGGCTCTTCCACCCGCTCAAGTTCGAAGCGCAGATGGCGTTTCTGTTGATGATGTTGATGGTGTTCCACGCGATCGGGGCGCTGGTGTTCATTCCGGCCATGGTCTCGCTGCTCAAGCCGCGCTTCGCGACGGGGAAGGCGGACGAGCAGGTGCGCCTCGCCGTCGAGGCGTAGCGCGCCGTCGGCATTCGGGGAGGGCGCGATGGTGGCTCGGCGGAGTGTGCTCCTTGGAATGATCGGGCTGCTGGTCCTGGCCGCCCCGGGACGGGCGCAGACCGACGCAGCGCCTCCGGCCGCCGGGCTCAAACCGGGTGAGGTGCTGAGTCGGAGCAACTGGCAACAGGCCCAGGGGCTGCTGCCGCCCGAGACGCTCAAGCACTACGAGCTCGGGGAGTACGAAAACCGCATCGTCGACTTTCCCAACGGCGCCTACCGCTGGGAGCCGGAGTTCGCCGCTGCGACCGAGAGCAACCGCGGCAAGTACGTGCTGAACGAGTTCGGCACCATCGTGCACAAATCCGACGGCACGCAGCCGCCCTACATCTACGGCTTCCCGTTCCCCGACGTCGATGCGAACGATCCGCAGGCCGGGCTGAAGATTCTGTGGAACTCGTATTACGGCTACTGGTACCAGGGGAACAGCCACAATTCGGTGCGGCTGATCTGGACCAACCCCGGCGGCATCGACCGCGAAGCCGGACAGGACGTGCACTTCCTGTACTACGACGGCCAGTCCGAGCGGTACCGCATGCCGAATCCGAGCAACTACCTGATGCAGTTCATCGCCACGGCGACGTACCCCACCGACCTGCACGGCACCACCGCGCTCACGTGGCGCTATCGCGATTCGGTCAAGCGCGATTCCAACTGGGCCTACGTGCCGGCGCTGCGGCGCGTGCGCGCGGTCAGCCCGTCGAACCGCTCCGACGGGTTCCTCGGCTCCGATATGAGCCAGGACGATGGGCCGTTCTTCGACGGCAAGCCGGAAGACTTCGAGTGGAAGCTGATCGGGTCGACCGATCAGTATCGCCTCGTCGATCCGCTCAGCCTCGAGGGCAAGTCGGAGCACCACTGGCTGCCCACCGGCGGCTGGCGCTCGTCGTGGTCGGACCAGATCAAGGTCATCGGTTTCCAGGACCCGACCTGGAAGGGCCTCGCCTGGGCGCCGATCGGCCCGCAGCTCGCCAGGCGGCCGATGTGGATCATCCAAGCCGTGCCCAAGGACAAGTACTATCTGTACGGCCGCGTCGAGCTCTACCTCGACCGGGAGACGTACCAGGGCGCCTACAACCGCAAGTTCAGCTGGAAGGGCGAGCTGCTCAACACGTACTACATTCTCGGCTTCCTGTCGCAGAAGTGGACGCGCCCCGACGGCGGCGAGGAGTGGCTGCAGGGCTCGAACATGGGCTATCAGACGGCCGAGAACGTGAAGATGAACCGCGCCACGGTCAGCGGTCAACTGGCGCCGGGCAAGGACCCAGCCAATGACCGCCGCGTGCCCTACGAGCCGAGCTTCTTCGACTTCAGCACGCTGCAGCGCTTCGGGAAGTAGGCGACCCGCCACCCGCGCGTGTTCGGGCAGCGCGGCGCCCGGCCACTGAGATCGATCAATGGAATTTCGCCTGACGCCCGAAGAGGAACGGTTCCGCGACGACGTGCGCCAATGGATCGCCGCCAACCTGCCGCCCGGCTGGGGCACGCCGGCCTACCGCGAGCCCGAGACAGCGGTCGAGAAGGTCGCCGCGTCCAGGGCCTGGCAGGCCAAGCTATACGAGGGCGGCTGGGCCGGTATCACCTGGCCGAAGGCGTACGGCGGGCGCGGCGCCGGCATCGTCGAACAGCTCATCTTCAACGAAGAATGCGCCCGCGCCCGCGCGCCGGACAGCATCAACCTGGCCGTCGCGCTCGGCCTGGTCGGCCCGACGGTGATGGCCTGCGGCACCCCCGCGCAGCGCGAGCGCTTTCTGCCGGGCATCCTGCGCGGCGAAGAGGTGTGGTGCCAGGGGTTCTCGGAGCCCAACGCCGGCTCCGATCTCGCCGCGCTGAAGACTCGCGGTGAAGTGCGCGGCGACGAGGTGATCGTCACCGGGCAGAAGATCTGGACCAGCTTCGCCCAACACGCCAACTGGTGCATCCTGGTCGTGCGCACCAACGTCTCGGCGCCTAAGCACAAGGGGCTGACGTTCCTGCTCGTCGACATGCGCAGCCCGGGGATCACCATCCGGCCGCTGGTCGAGATCACCGGCGAGGCGTGGTTCAACGAGGTCTTCTTCGACGAAGTGGCCGTGCCGCGCGCCAACGTGGTGGGCGAGATCGACCGCGGCTGGGACGTCGTCATGACCACGCTGGCGCACGAGCGCGGTGGCTCGACCCCCCATGTCCGACTGCAGACCGAGCAGCGCGCCCTGGCCCAACTGGCCCGCCGTACCAACCGCAACGGCGCGCCCGCCGCCGCCGATCCCGTCATGCGCCAGAAGATCGCCCAGCTGGCGATCGAGGTGCGCATCACCCGCTTCACCGCCTATCGCAACGTCACCGAGATCCAGCGCACCGGCAAGCCCGGTCCCGAAGGTTCCATCCTCAAGCTGTTCTGGAGCGAGGTCGAGCAACGCCTGATGGACACCGCTTTCGAGGTCCTCGGCCCCTCCGCCATGCTCCCCAAGGGCGAGCCGCGCGCCCCCGACGACGGCTATTGGGCCCGCGAGCTGCTCTGGACCCGCTCGGCGTCGATCTATGCCGGCACCTCCGAAGTGCAGCGCAACATCATCGCGCAGCGCGTGTTCGGCCTGCCGCGATAGCGGACACTCACCCGCAGAAGTACTCGCGCTGCAGCAAGCCTTCGACGTCGCCGCGCAACTCGCCGAAGCGCTTTTCGGCGCCGCGCCAAAAGGTGCGGCGTTCGTCGGCCGTCTCGAGACCGACCATCACCTTCGACAGGTGCTGCTCGGTCTCGAGGGCGGTGAGTTGTTTAAGCAGTAAGCGGCGTTCGAAATCCTTGCCGCTGGTATCGAGAAATTCCTTGGTGGTTGCCGCCGTGATGGATTCCCGCATCTTCACTTCCACCGTCGGCAGAAACTGCGTCTGCACGGTCAGGGCCGGATAGCGTTTTGCCATGTCTTCGAGCTGGGTCGTCAGCTCGCCCGTATAGTCGGCGATGGCGCTGATCACCTTGTCGACGGGATCGGACTCCTTCTTGATCCACAGGAGCTTCTTCATGTCCTTCTGTTGTGAAGTGATCCCGTAGAGCAAGCTATAGCCCTCGGCCACCGTCCGGTGGCCATCGGCGGGCGGCAGGTCCTGGGGTTTGGCGGTGCTGCAAGCACTGGCGGTGAACGCGGCGAGGGCGAGGACGACGAGGTTGGTTTTCAGCATGTTCGGTGGGGAGAGCGAAAGCCGTACCGCGGCGTCAGTTTGCGTCCGCCCTACTGATTCGATACGCGCGACTGCCGCGAACGTGTAAGGGGTACAATCTCAATGCAGCCAACGGCCGCCGCACGCC